>JBLING010000011.1:0-20893 GCA_047639155.1 bacterium | reverse complement strand
AACTTGGCAACAGAACAGGACATTATATCAGCCTGTATTGACAATGATTCACGTGCCCAAAAGATATTGTTTGAAAATTATGCACCCAAAATGTTAGGGGTATGTGCTCGATATTGCTCAAATATGGAAGACGCTAAAGATGCGCTCCATGAAGGATTTATAAAAGTTTTTCAAAGAATTGAAAAATTTAAAGGGTCAAGTACGCTTGAAACATGGATGACTAGGTTAATGATAAATACCGCCATAGACAATTTTAAAAAAAGTACGAAGTACATGCACTTTGAAGATGCAGAAAAAGTACATGAATACAGTAATGATGATACTAGCTATATACTTAATTTGGAGGACGACCAAGAGGTCCGGATGAGTGATTTACGTAAAGTAATTGCTCAACTTCCGGATGGATACAAAATGGTGTTTAACTTGTACGCAGTTGAAGGGTATTCCCACAATCAAATTGCTGAAGAGTTAAACATTAGTACCGGAACTTCAAAATCCCAATTGGCAAGAGCTCGTACATTGTTGAAGAAATTAGTAAAAGAGCAACTGAACATTGGCTAAGAACAAGAAACATATCGATGATTTGTTTAAAGACAACCTGCAAGGTTCGCCGTTGCCTTTAGATGGTTCCGAATGGGATAAATTGTTCACTGAGCTACATCCCAAGAAGAAAAAGCCATTTGCTTGGTGGTGGATGGTGATTGGTGTTTTACTTGTGTCCGCTTTAGGCTTGCTGTATACCCAATTGACCAAAGACGCAACCGCAGTTGCTGTCAACTCTACCGAGATTCAAAACACAATTGATTCAAATACAAATTCTGAACCTGTTGAGTCTATTCCAAACGCCAAAGAAGATAATCGTTCTGAGATTGACAATGACCCTATTATTAGTAACGAATCGACGTCGGACAACCATGGCGTCAGACAACAGAAAGTGGAAGTAAGACCACAAGGTGTAAAAACTTCGGGTGATAGAACGACTCCAACAAATCCTGTATCTAAACCCAATACCCCTGCAGGAAATGGTTCAAAAACAAACCCAAGCCCTGCTACTCCGAAGGTTGCAAAATCAGGAACAAAACTGCCGGATTTGCTCCTTGTTAAAGCTAAAACATCGGTGAATTTTGTGTCGCCGTTTGACCCATACGGTGCTCCATTGCTGAGCCTAGGAGAAAGACTAGATCAGGGCCCACCTTTTTATATCTATCCTATGGCTGATTTGATAGATACACTAGATCCGCTCAAAAAAATTAAATTTATTGACCCATATATAGGCGGTTCATTAGGAGGATCATTCTTAAATCAAAACCTTACGTCGACAATTGCTAATTATGAAAAATACAGAAATGGCAACGAGAGAAATAACTTCTTACCATCCATCGGGTTTGATATAGGTGCTGGCTTTAAAGGGTTTGATGTTGCTTCGGGAGCTAAGTACCTCGAAAAAGGACAACAAAGCAATCCAAATTACAGATACGAGATATATGATTCCATTCGACGTGTAGACAACCAAGGAAATGTGTCGTACCTTAAATGGAATTACCGAGACACTACTGTTAACGGTGTTCCTAGCCCTCGATATAGATACGTTAGTGTACCTCTTACGTTTGGGAAAACGGTGTATACTGGAACGAAACTAGATATTGCAATAGGCGTAACTACTAATCTTCAGTTCCTTTTTGGCGGATCAGGAACAATACTAGATGCTGATTTGTCGCGTATGAGTGTGCAGCGTTTGTCAGACTTTAACCGTCTGTCGTTGACATACGGTGGTTATGCCACGTTTGGTTATGCATTAAATGACCGTATGAAACTCAAACTACGCACGAGATTTGATGCTGACGCATTGGATATGATGAAACACAACGACATATCGCAGAAAATGGCCGGTTTTGGAACCGACTTATCCCTTCAATTTAAACTGAAAAAATAATGAGACACCTCCTTTTACTATGTTCGGCCCTTAGTTTGATTTGCTCATCTAGTTCAGCACAAGTCTGGCAAGCCCTAAACGGTGGCTTAAAGTATAGTCCGGTTGCAGTAACAGAAGTGGACAAAACGATTGCTGTAGCGTACAAGGTAAGCGAAAAAGATGCCTCAGTTGTTTTTGGAATATCCATATGGAATGGAACCATTTGGACGCATCTGCCAACTATTGTATGTGACTCAGGTGCGCGGATTAATACATTAAAATGGTATAAAAAAGCGCTCTATATAGGTGGCCAGTTTAACCGCTTTAATAAAATCACCAATGCGCATAGCTTGGTAAGATATATGAATCGCGAGTATGTTGATGTTCCCAGTTTAAATACGAATTCAGTCAAGTATTTTGAGACCATAATCGAATTAAGCATATACAACGATCTGTTGACTGTTGCCGGGCAATTTGCCAGCACTGTTGTAAAAAACAGTGGAAACATTGGCTTCTTCAATGGAGAGAAATGGGTTGAGTCTGGAATCAAAGAATTGGAAAATGTGAATGGCGGAGTACTTACAAGCGTAGGTTCTGGAGACCACTTTTACATAGGTGGTGTATTTACCGGAATTGGAGCAACACGATCGAAATACATCGCGCATTTTGAAAAAGGAGAATTAATCCCTTTTACCTATAACTACGCTCGCCCATATCACCTTATTACCTATAACAAAGGCACAGTAGCAGCCGGAACCATTAACGCAAATGAAACACCAATGTATTTCTTTGAGATTGATGGCGACACAGCTAAAAAAATGATGAATGGCTTAGACCATGTAACCTATGTTTCTGATATCGTTGCAGCTGGTGACGTGCTTTATGCTTCTGGGTTATTCAAATTTTCGACAGACCAAACCGTATATTCTATTGTAAAATTTGAGAATGGGAAATGGTCACCACTTGCTGTTGGGCAGCTAGAAAATGTTAAAAGGCTTCTTTTCCATAACGATGTTTTGGTTGCTATTGGGGACTTTAAAGAATATCGGGGAATAACACTGAATCACGTGGCTATACTTACTACAAAAATGAAGTACGCAATTGTATCTGGAACAGTATACCATGATAAAGACAACAATTGCAAGTTTAATGGGCGTGATGAAAAGTTGAGTGAAAACTTAATTCGCATACAACCAGGTAACCGTGTGCTTCGACCTAATGTTGATGGCCAGTACAAAATTTACCTCGAAGAAGGCAACTATACCATCACTGTAACGCCAAGTAAATACTGGGACGCCGCATCATGTGGAAGCTTAGTACAGTCCGTATTAGTTAAACCAGGAGATGTTAAAGATGACGTAGATTTCCCACTTAGTCAACAAAGTAACATTCGTGACCTTTCGGTAAAAATATTGGCCTCTTCTGGGCCAAGAGCGGTTGCTAATAATGTGCAGCAGTACTATATAAATTACGAGAACTTGGGGTCATCCGAACTCGTTGAAGGAATTGTTAAACTCGTATTTGATCCCGATTTAGAGAAAATGATATCATCTCCACTGCCTCAAAAAGTAGAAGGAGATACTGCATATTGGACGGTAAGCGACCTTTCCCCAGGCGAAAAAGGTGTCATCAAATGCCGGTTTTACATTAAAAAGGATGCGTCGGGTTTTATTAACCTGTCTAGCAATATTATCCAAAATGACGCTGAGACGGATGATGAAAATAATTCTAGCTCTTTGACACAATTGATCTTGACGGAAGATTACGAGGTGAGAAAATTTGTAAACCCGGAAACCACTTGGACCGATACTTCTTTTATTAATCCAGACGCTAAATCTATAACGTATCAAATCACATTCGCAAACTATACAGCCGATACAGTAAGGACTGTTTACGTAATAGATACTGTCGACCTGAACAACACAATATGGGAAATTACAGATATATCATGGAGTCATCCAGTCATTTCTACAACTATTGAGGGCCCAAAGTATTCGGACTATTCTACCTTGATATATAAATTTGAAAATATCAACTTGCCTCCAAACCCGACCATGAATGGCGAAGTTGTAAATGACGAAGGACATGTTGCTTTTGAAATGAAATTGAACAGCAACTTACAAATCGGAATGGCTTTTAGCAACAGAGCTCGCGTATATTATGATTATGAATTCGAGTACGATACAATGACCAACGAAGTTGTGGCAATGGTAGAAGAGAATGCATCAGTATCTGTAACTCCATCTTACCAATCCACTTTGGTTTACCCTAACCCTGCTGATAATAGCATTACAATTGCTTTAAAGGAAAGCAATTCAAACGCGCCTTTTAGCATAACTTCAATCACTGGAACAGACATGCTTAACGGAAATCTATTGAATGATAATTCCATTGACGTTTCTAATTTAATACCTGGTGTATATTTTGTTCAAGTGTCAACAGACGCTGGGTTGTATACTGCAAAAATGATTAAACAGTAGCCAATGCTTTACGCATCCTAAAATTTATTAAGACTTCATTTCCGCGTTGGTTTTCGTTTTTATGAATGACTTTAAATCCGTTTTTTTCGAAGAATGGTTTAGCGGTCAGACTCACATCTGAGCATAGAAAATCTACATTTTGGAATACTGCTTTAGAAATAAGTGCATCCAAAACCCTCTGTGCTATTCCTTTCCGCAGATGTTGTCCATGCACATATATGAAATCAACGTAATCTTCGCCCTTCAACGATCCAAAACCAACCACTTTGTTCCCTTCAAGCACAATTAGTACATACTGTTCTTCAATCAACCTACTCCAACGCGTGGCGATTTGAGCAGTCTCTAACCAAGACTGAATTTCAAGTGGGCTATAATCCGCTTTGGCTGCTTGTGATATACCCGTCTCAAACACCTCTATCAAAGACGGAATATCTGATTTTTGGGCCTCCATAATTTGATGGTTTTGCATGCTACAAATTAAGTACACTTGCATGATTCCACTGGTTGTCTCTTATCATTAAGACCATATCTTTGCCCCAAATATTGATTCATGCCCTTTACGCCTAATTTTGATTTAATAGAGGAGCTGAAATGGAGAGGTCTTCACCATCAGCACATACCAGGAGTTGAAGATGCCCTATCCAAAGAGCAGATTACCGGTTATGTAGGTTTTGACCCTACGGCAGATTCGCTACATATTGGCAATTTGGTTCCCATAATTTTACTGGTTCACTTACAACGTGCAGGCCATAAGCCAATCGCGCTTGTTGGAGGTGCTACGGGTATGGTGGGCGACCCGTCAGGTAAGAAGTCTGAAAGGACTTTACTTGATTTGGACACATTGAACCACAACTTGGCTTGCCAGAAAAGCCAGCTTGAGCAGTTCTTGGATTTTAGCGGTAGTAACGCAGCTGAAATGGCGAACAACTACGACTGGTTTAAGAACTTAAACTTCCTTGAATTTATTAGAGATATAGGAAAACACATAACAGTTAACTATATGTTGGCCAAGGATTCTGTTAAAAACAGAATTGAAGAAGGAATATCTTTCACAGAATTTAGTTATCAGTTGGTCCAAGGATATGACTTCTACTATCTGAATGAGCATAAAAACTGTAAACTTCAAATGGGTGGAAGTGACCAGTGGGGAAACATTGTAACTGGCACCGAACTTATCCGACGTAAAGGTGGAAAAGAAGCCTATGCTATTACTGCCCCATTATTAACAAAGCCCGACGGGAGTAAGTTTGGGAAATCTGAAGGCGGTAATATTTGGTTGGATAAAGACAAAACAACTCCATACCAATTCTACCAGTTCTGGATTAAGTCATCAGATGTAGAAGCCGAAAAGCTCATCAAGATATTTACACTTTTAGATAAAGAATCCGTTGATAAGGTAATTCAGGACCATAAAGGAAATGAACACTTGCGTGGTCTTCAAAAAACGTTGGCCCAACATGTAACAACATGGGTACACGGTGAAGCTGAACTTAAAAAAGCAGAGCATTTATCCGGAATTCTGTTTTCTGATGATGTTATGGGAAACTTGAGACAGCTTGAGGAAGGTGACTTCCTTGATGTTTTTAGTGGAGCCAAACAAGGTAGCGTTTTAGAAATTAGAGGTAAAAATATTGTCGATGTAATCGCAGAATGTGGTCTAGTCTCTTCGAAAGGAGAAGCAAAAAGGGCACTAAAAGAAAATTCAATCTCTGTGAATAAAGAGAAGGTGACTGAAGAATACACATTTACAGAAAATGATTTAATCAAAAACCGATTTGTTTTGTTACAAAGAGGTAAGAAAAACTATTTCTTGTTGAGCATCAACTCATGACTAAACGAAGCATAGATCCGAGTAGTTTGTCTATTCCCGAACTCCATCAATATTTATTGGGTAGTATTGGTCCTCGACCAATCTGTTTTGCAAGTACAATTGATTCAAACGGAGTTTCGAATCTAGCTCCATTTAGTTTTTTCAACGTTTTTAGTGCAAATCCACCCATTTTGGTTTTCTCTCCCGCAAAAAGCGGAAGAACTGGAGCGACTAAAAACACCCATGACAATTGTAAGGAAATTCCGGAAGTTGTTGTGAATATGGTTAACTACGACATGGTTCAGCAAATGAGTTTGGCAAGCTCTCCTTATCCGAAAGGTGTGGACGAATTTGTTAAATCTGGATTTACACCTATCAAATCCGATCTTGTGACACCGTTTAGAGTTCAAGAATCTCCTGTTCAATTAGAATGTAAGGTGATTGAAATAAAGGAGCTTGGTGAAGGTGGTGGTGCTGGAAATTTAATCATTTGCGAGGTGGTTAAAATGCACATTGATGAAAATATCATTGATGAAAAAAACCACATCAACCCGAATAAAATTGACCTTGTGTCTCGCATGGGAGGCAACTATTACTGCCGAGCAAGCGGAGATGCTTTATTCGAAATTCCCAAACCAATCACATCTATTGGAATAGGTGTAGACGCCTTGCCACAACCCATTCGACAATCTGCTTTTTTGACTGGAAATGATTTGGGTCAATTGGGTCAATTAGAAGCGATACCGGATCCTGAGGTTTACAGCAATGTGAGAACAATGGCGCCTCATCAGGCTTTTACTGAAGCAAAATCCTTACTGAAAGAAAACAAAACATTTGAGGCCTTATGTTTATTACTAAAAAATACAACGGATGAACAGTAGGTCTCTATTTAAGCTCGTTATATATTTAATCAACTGGTTAAAAATTAGTTTGATTGCATTCCCTGTCGCTGCAGCACTTATTACCTTTAAACAAGGAAAAATGAAGTACGGTTACGATTTTCTGACCGTTGACCACAACTGGTCAATCATTATCGCCATTGGTGTAGGCATTGTATTTAACACTTGGCACGCTATGGAATTTGAAACTGTCGGGAATGTTGATCCAAAACAGTATCTAAAGATGCGACAACGACTTACGATAACAAATAGTCAATGGACAACTGATCAACTCCAAATAAAGGTTGAAGCATTGATGCTTAAACATCCAAAGCGGATGTCGATGCTCACGAAAAGCAACAATTTGTATAAGATTTTAGTTCGAAATGGTTACGGTTTTAAAGATATTGTCACCCTTGAACGCAAAGACGATGGTGTTGAAATAACAAGCGTACCTAAAAGCCGCATTGCTATTGTGGATATGGCTCGGAATCTCAAAAACACCAAAGAAATAAGCAAGTATTTAAAAGAAGTAGGCTAATATGAAAGTTGCAATATTGTCGGGGACGTCTAGATCTGGAAACAACACCATTCGTGTGGCAAAAGCTATTCATAGCCTGCATCAATTGATGAACCACGATACTACTGTTGTTGACTTTAAGAGCTATGACCTGCCATTTTTTAATGGTGACCCAATTGATGAAAACAATCCAACAGCATTTCAGAATGACTTATTATCCAATTGGGAAGACGCAGATTTGGTATACATTCTAAGTCCTGAGTACAATTGGTTAATATCGCCGGAACTGGCCAATATGGCCAACCACTATAGCGGTAATAGTCACAAAAATCTTTACGACAATAAAGTATTTGCATTTGTTGGCGTGAGCTCTGGAATTGGCGGTCGTCTACCAACCATGCAGCTTTCGTCGGTTTTTGAAAAACTTATTTTTTACCTCGGAGCACAGTCTGTTTGCTCCCCAAATAAATTCGAATCGCACTATACTCCACAAGAATTAGATGAGTCTGGAAATTTTATCAAAGACTCTGGGTACAAAAAGCGCTTGAAAAGTTTTGTGGATTACAGCACAAGTTTAATCCTACGATTTAAGCAATAATTCGACTTTCCACAGCCATATAGCTACTAAATGTAGTTGATATTATTTAGATTGCGCTTTGCTTTAAACACGTTACGCTTGCGTCTTGTGTAAAATTGAAAAAGAAGAACTTTAAAATGAAAAAAACATTAGCTTTTATCACGTTGCTTGGCTTGTTTTCTACGGTTTTAGCCCAAGAAAACTTGTTTCAAAGAACCATTGGTGGTTCAAAGTCCGAAAATAGTTATGGCTTAGAAAAAACCTTAGATGGTGGGTACATCAGTGTAGGTTACACCGAAAGCTACGGCAAAGGGAAAAAGGACATGTTGGTAATTAAAACCGATGGTCTTGGACAAGTTGAATGGTCAAAAGCCTATGGAGAAAGCGGAGATGACGTGGCTTGGAATGTCGCTCTTGCAAATGACTCTGGCTTTGTTGTTGTTGGGCACTCTAGTTCTTACAACGCCAACGGAGATGCAATTGCACTCAAGCTTGATAAGGTAGGGAAAGTCGAATGGGCTCGTACGGTTGCTTCTGATAGTATGGAAGAGGGCTACAATGTTATTCGATCACTATATAGTAAAGGTTATTACATAACAGGATATGTAAAAAATGATTCAAACGCGGATCAAGGCTTTATAGCAAAACTTAGTTCTGGCGGTAATATCCGTTGGTATAAAAAATTTGGTAGCCCTGGTAACGAAGAAGCATATGGGCTAGCCGAAGATGGGCGTGGAAACGTAGTAATTACGGGCCAAACCACATATGACAGTATTACTAACGGTGGGCTCACAGGTAGTTCTGGAACGTCTGATGCTTTCATCGCTAAGTTCGACTCAACTGGTGGATTTAAGTGGATGAAAACTTTTGGTTCAACCGAAGACGACGCTGGCTGGGACATTAAGGTTGATAGAAATACATATATCGTTACAGGCTGGACGAAAGCAGTTAGTACAGGTGACAATGATGTTTTTGTGATGACTTGCGATACTTCAGGTAATAATGTTTCAGGCCAAGCTTTGGGAACTACTGGTGACGATCGAGGTTTTGATATTGTTGTTAAGCCTTCAAACGCTGGTTTTTCAATAGTTGGATATGCTGAGCCTCAAGTAGGCAACCGAGAAGTCTTGTTTTCTGACTTCGATAATTCCGGAAAACTTGGCAACACTCTTTTACTTGGGGGTTCCTCTCGAGATGGTCATTGGCCGACAGATGTTGCAAATACCAATGATGGTGGATTTGTTATTTTGTCGACATCGAGGTCATTTAATTCAAGTGGCGACGACGACTTATTCATTACGAAGATTCGCCAAAACGGATCGGCATTGTGTAATTCTAGTGTTGAGCCTATCAATTCATTTGCAGTTAATCTAAGAAGCAACTCGTTTGGTACCGCACTCACAGGTTTAACGACACAAACTCCATCGGTGAGCACAACAACTATTTCTGGAATAACTGATTCCACTTTATGTTGCCAATTATCAGCGGCACTTCCTAAAACTCAATTGTCGGTTTGTGCAGGTAGAGGTGTTGCTCTTGGAACCACTGCCGTAAGAGGTCTTACATATTCTTGGACGGATGGGACAGGCAAAGAGGTAAGCACAAAAGCAAACCCAACTGTATCTCCTGCAAAATCTACAACCTATAAACTTGTTGTTTCTTCCTCGGATCAAGCGTGTGACTCAGATTCATCAACAGTTACCGTAACAGTAAACCAATTCCTCACTGAGGATATGGCTAGAGATACTAGTTTTTGCGAAGGAGAGTCAGCAACCATCATCGGTTCTTCAAATCTTATCTCATACTTATGGCAAGGAACCCACATCAACACAAACAAACGGTCATTTAGCGTGACGAAATCAGATACAATTTATTTTACTGGTATAGATGGAAATAGCTGTACATACAAAGACACTATGGTTGTTGCTGCTAACGCCCTTCCAACGTTTAACTTGGGCGGTGACACTACAATTTGCGAAGTATTACAAATTGAATTAAGTGGGCCTGTAAATATGCAGTCGTACGATTGGAACAATGGTGAGGCAAGTACACAAACCTTCAAAACATCTACAGAGAAAACGCACAAGTTAGAGGTTGTAGACGCTAACGGTTGTAAATTTTCAGACGAAATTGCGATTCTTACGAACCCATCTTCGCCATTTAGCCTAGGAGCAGATGACACCTTCTGTCTGGGAGCATCTTATACCATTCTGGGTCCTGGAGCCTTATCTGGATATATATGGAACGACACCGCTTCTAGTCTTCAAAACATAAATGTTTCTGCAGCTGGTAGTTACCACCTAACCGCTTTTAATAGCTTTGGTTGTCCATCTTCAGACACCATTACGTTGGTTACAAGAAATCAACCGGTATTTAGTCTTGGTCAGGATTTTGGTCTATGCGCAGGTACGAGCCGTTTCTTAGTTGGTCTAAAAGATATGGCAACTTACAAGTGGAACAACAACTCAGATAACGATTCGCTTTCAATTTCAACTTCTGGAAATTATTGGCTTAAAGTTAGTGATGAATTTAATTGCTCATATACAGATAGCATTCTCGTTTCACCATTGTCGAACCCAGTTATTAGTTTGGGGAATGATACTACAATAAATATAGGTGACTCGCTTGTTTTAACGCCAGGTGCTGGTTACGCAAAGTATGTTTGGAGTACTATGGAAACAACGCCGACGATAACGGTTAACATTAAGGATACGTATTCTGTTACCGTTACAGATCAAAACGGTTGCGAAGGAACAGCTTCAATCGTAATAGACATAATACTTAGCGTTAATGATTTGCAAATCGAGAGATTGAAATTCTACCCTAATCCAGCATCAGATGTACTGCATGTAGAATTTGGTTCATTTTCTAAAGACGATATGATAACCAAAATCATAGACATCTCTGGAAAAACAGTACAATCAGATACCGTTCAGGTTTATCCAGGTCAAAACACTTTTGATATTGACTTAAGGAAATTGCCTGCAGGAAACTATTTGCTATACATAGGCAATTCAAAAGGGTCAACGACGTTAAAAATTGTAGTTGAGTAAAACCCTTTCATGTCTATTGAAGTAAACAAGCTGTCAAAACAATACGGTAACCAATGGGCCGTTAGCGACATTTCTTTCAATATACCTACTGGTCAAGTGGTTGGTTTTTTGGGCCCAAACGGTGCAGGAAAAAGCACGACCATGAAAATGCTGACCTGCTATATTACACCAACATCCGGTTCGGCCAAAATTTCTGGTCTTTCCGTTGGACAAGAAGATATGGCTATCAGAAAACAAATAGGATATCTGCCAGAGCACAATCCATTGTACTTTGACATGTACGTCAAAGAATACCTAAGTTTTGTCGCCAACCTTTGCGGTATAACCAAAAATGTTTCAAAACACGTCAGTGAAATGATAACGCGGACTGGTTTAGAACGTGAGCAATCCAAAAAAATAGGAACACTTTCAAAAGGGTACAAACAACGCGTTGGCATGGCTCAGGCGCTGATGAATGACCCAAAAGTGTTAATTCTAGACGAGCCTACTTCAGGCTTAGACCCAAATCAAATTACAGAAATTCGGAGATTGATTCGCGAAATTGGAGAAGAGAGAACCGTGTTACTTTCTACCCATATTATGCAGGAAGTCGAGGCTATGTGCAGTCGGGTAATTATTATCAATGAAGGCAAGCTTGTGGCGGATGACAGTATTGACAAATTACAACAACAAGACATTAGCAGTAAAGTAATCGTTGTTCAATTTAAGACATCTATTTCCACACAGGTATTGAGTGCGATTGCGGGTATTAAATCTGTCGAAAATCTTCCAAATAATAAGTACCGTATTACGTGTAAGAACGACCTCAACATACAAGAAAAGCTATTTGCTTTTGCGGTAAAAACCGGGAATATTATTTTAGAACAAAAAGAAGAAGAACAAAGTTTAGAGCACGTTTTTAGAGCGCTAACGAAATGATATGCTAAGTATATTCAAAAAAGAAATACGGAGCTTTTTGAGTTCATTAATCGCCTACGTTGTTGTGGCCGTTTTTCTGCTTACTATAGGTCTTTTTATGTGGATCTATAAAGATACCAATGCCCTCGATTATGGTGCTGCCAGCCTTGAAACACTATTCATGATGGCACCTTGGGTGTTTATATTTTTAGTATCTGCCATCACGATGCGTTCCTTTGCTGAAGAAAGAAAAGCTCGAACCATAGAACTTCTAACAACTCACCCAATATCAGATTGGCAAATCATATTAGGTAAGTTTTTTGCTGGATTGGGCTTGGTTCTGTTCGCCTTGATTCCCACTTTACTGTATTACTATACGATACACAAACTTGGTAGTCCAGTCGGCAATATAGATGCCGGCGCAATGTGGGGCTCGTATATTGGGTTGATATTTCTTGGAGGCTGTTATGTTAGTGTTGGATTGTTCGCTTCCTCCCTTACCGAAAATCAAATTGTAGCTTTTGTTCTGTCAACATTTCTTTGCTTTGTTTTATACTCCGTCATGGGACAAGTAAGTGGTTTGTTGTCTACCGGAACGTCCAATTATTATTTGGAGTGGTTGGGTGTTGATTTCCACTATCAATCGATAAGTCGTGGGGTCGTTGACACACGTGATATTAGCTATTTCATCGGTTTTATTGCTTTCTTTTTAGGTTTAACAAAACTCTCATTTGGTAAACGGAAATGGTAGCAATCAAAGACAAACAAAAACCTACGAGCGTAAAGCAAAAACAGCTTTGGCAGTTTCTGATTCTTGTTGCCATTATCGCTGTTGTTAACGTTGCCTCAGATCAGTTTTATAAGCGTTTCGATCTCACCAAAGAAAAACGTTACACCCTCTCAGAATCAACCTATGATTTGGTTGGTCAACTGGATGAACCGCTTTATGTTCAAATATTCTTAGACGGTGAATTCCCTCAGGAATATCGTCGATTAAAAAACGCAGCGCAAGACTTGCTGAACGAATATCAGCACATAAGTAAGGGCAATATTATTTATCGTTTCGAAGACCTTTTAACCGACAAGCCAATAAAAGAGAAAGACGATATTTTAAAACAACTTGCAGGTAAGGGCGTTCAAATAACCCGACCGGAGATTGGCCAAGATGAAGCAACTTCTGAAAAGTTTATTATCCCAGCTGGCTTAGTCAACTATAAAGGGAAGGAGTACCCATTAAACTTGCTTAAACGGGAATTTGGACAACCTCTTGAACAAGACATTAACGGCAGTATCGAATTGTTGGAGTATGAAATTGGTAACGTGATTCGCAAGTGTGTTGTTGATCGTGAAATAAAGATTGCGTTTACCCAAGGTCATGGGGAGCTGGAGCCCATTTATCTTGCAGATATTACAAAGTCTTTGGAAGAGTTTTATACGGTTGAAGGTATCAACATTAATCTTACTGATACAGCCTGTACAAAACAGTTTCTAAGTCAAATTCGAGCAAAGCCCGAGAATGCTGGTCAAATATTGCTGAAGGGCGTCATGGATCAAATGAATGGCTATAACGCTTTAATTGTGGCAAAACCACGCATATCTTTTTTGGCTGAAGAACTTTTTTTATTGGATCAATATGTGATGCATGGCGGTAAAGTAATTTGGCTCGCCGAACCACTAATTGCAGAAATGGATAGCGTTGCGAAATATGGGTCAATAATGACCGCAGATTACAATTTGAATGTAAACGAATTGTTGTTTCGATATGGCGTGCGTATAAACCCAAATCTAATCCAAGACATGAATTCACATGGGATTCCAGTGCTGGCAAAAGGTGCCAGCGGGCAACCTGGATTTCTACCTTGGCTATTTTACCCAATATTTGCACCTCAAGGAGAACATCCGATTATTCGTAATATGGCTTCAGTTTGGGGCCGATTTGCTGCTGGAATAGACACACTACCCAATGCGGATATCAAAAAAACCGTTTTGCTTCAGTCTTCTAAAACAAGTCGAATAGCAAACAACCCTGTTAATGTATCTCTTGAATTGTTGGGTTTAAAACCCACACCAGAAATGTTTCGGCATCCTGACAATATTGCCGCGGTGCTGCTTGAAGGAAAGTTTAACTCATTGTATGCACACAGAAGATCAATGAATCAAACAAGCGGTATCCCGTTTAAATCTAGCGTTGATCAAAATGCAATGATTGTGATTTCCGACGGGGATTTGATCGCAAATCAAACTGACAAAGACAAAAAGCAAGTATACCCGCTTGGCTATGACAAGTATGCATCCAAAGCATTTAATGAACCAGTGGAGTTTGCGAATAAAAAGTTCTTTTTAAACTGCGTTGATTACCTCTGCGATGCGTCAAATTTAATAGATGTTCGGTCCAAGAAAATTGAACTTCGATTGCTGGATAAGGCAAAGGTAAAAGCCGAAAAAACCAAATGGCAAATTATCAATATGGTTCTGCCGATAGTCTTGCTTTTTATATTCGGATTGGTGAATGCATTTATCCGTAAAAGGAAGTACACCTAACCTCCAGTCGTAAAGACAAAACCTCCGTTCGCAAATGCAAATTGGCATTCCCGCCTCGACATGTTACTTTTGATGTATGCAAATTTCTCGCATAAAAATGGGCAGACGCGGTAACAAGCGTTTTAATTACCGACCTAGGTACTACGACGAGCGTAAAGAGGATTTAGACAATCGTGTAGAGCGCATTACTTCAGAGGTAACTGGTGAATACAGTGCAGAAGGTAGCCGAAGAAGGCTTCAAAGTGCTTTTAAAAATAGAGGAACTCAACCATTAGATCCAGTATCTCAGCAACAAAGACTAGTATCAAGAGTACGCTTCCTTTTAATCGCCGCGGTTCTTGGCTCATTGGCTTATCTCGCGTTTTATACCAACACACTGGATATTATTTTCGAAGGCTTTAAGCAAGGCTGAGTCCGGTAATCCCATAGAATTAAAGTATCTTCGAGGCGTTCAAGAATGCCTGATTTAATACGTTTACTTCCTGAGTCCATCGCCAACCAAATCGCCGCCGGCGAAGTGGTTCAACGTCCCGCATCTGTTGTAAAAGAGTTGCTGGAAAACAGCCTTGATGCTGGTGCATCTGATATTACGTTGGTTTTTAAGGATGGTGGCCAAACGTTACTACAAATCATCGATAACGGCAAAGGTATGAGCGATATAGACGCCAGGATGTGCTGGGAACGTCATGCAACATCAAAAATCAAAAAAGCAGATGACCTTTTTAATCTGTCTACTTTTGGCTTTAGAGGTGAAGCACTTTCAAGTATTGCTGCCGTAGCTCAAGTCGAAATGAAGAGTAAACGAGAGGAAGACGCTCTCGGAACACACATCATAATTGAGGCTTCAGAAGTAAAAAAACAGGAACCAATATCCATTACAACTGGGACGACAATCTCGGTTAAAAATCTCTTCTTCAATATTCCTGTTCGACGTAACTTTTTAAAGTCCATTTCAGCAGAAACCAAATATATCATTGAGGCATTTCAACGTATGGCGATCAGTCGACCTGATGTTCGAATGAATCTGTTCAATGGCAAAAATGAAGTATACAAACTTCCCGAAGCGACATTAGAAACACGGATTGAAAACATATTGTTAAAGTCAAATAAAGGAAAACTGCTTGCTGTTGATGAGCATACAGAAATAGTTAAAATATCGGGCTTAATAGGAAGCCCTGAACTAGCGCGAAAAACCCGTGGCAATCAATTTATGTACGTCAATGGTCGGTTTATCAAAGAGCCCTACTTCCATCATGCAATATCGAATGCATACGCCGAACTGATTGAATCTGACCACCATCCATTCTATGTGCTTTTTCTTGAAATTGACCCAAGCAAAATAGATGTGAATGTTCATCCCACAAAAACAGAGGTGAAGTTTGAAGAGTCAAGACCAATCTACCAAATTATAAAGAGTGTAATAACCAAAGCGCTGTCAGGATATAATCTTTCTCCTGAATTAGACACCAACGCATTCTTACCCAACTTCGACCGACAAACCGATGATTATCACAAAGTGGTTGACCCCCCTCAAATAAAAACCAAATCTGGTTACAACCCTTTTATCACCGATTCAGTAAAGAAAAAAAACGAAACCGCTTGGGAGAAGTTATACGAACCGTTTCGAGATAATGCCATCGAACAAAATAGGATTTCTCAACCTCAGACAGAAATAACCGCATTTACATCGAAACCAGAAAACGTTGAGATTGGTCTAGCGTTTCAGGTGTATAATAATTTTATAGTTTGCATGGTCAACAGGCAGCTAAACCTGGTTGATCAAAAACGTGCACACGAACAAGTGTTATTCGAAAAATACAACAAACAGTTACACTTAAATACCGCAACTTGTCAGCAATTGCTTTTTCCACGGACAATTGAATTGCAACCTGCCGATTTTGAAATTTTTCAACATTTGCTGGAGGATATAAATAAATTGGGCTTTGATGTCAGCGTTTTTGGCAAGAACACAATAATTGTTAATGGCACACCTGCTGATATAAACAAAGGGGAAGAGAAGGAAATATTAGAAGGAATATTAGAACATTATAAACTGAATGAACAAAACCTGAAGCTAGACAAACGTGAAAATCTGGCACGTTCGCTTGCCAAAAATGCAGGAATAAAGCGTGGCATGGTTTTGGAACAAGAACAAATCACACAATTGGTACAAGATTTATTTGCCTGTGATCAACCCAAGTATACTCCCTCCGGACTATGTACTTTTGTAACCATGGAACAAAGTAAACTCACCGAATTATTTGAATAAATAGAATGCAGTCCTATAGCTCAACAAATCCAAATGCATTAACGCCGGTAGTTAAGAATCTTCTTATCATCAATGGATTGCTGTTTCTGGCGAAATTTATACTTGCTAAAAGAGGTGTAGACCTTGATACTTTATTTGGGTTGTTTCATCCTTACTCCAGTGATTTTAGACCTTGGCAGTTGTTGACCCATATGTTTATGCACGCCGATATACGGCACATTTTTGGCAATATGCTTGGCCTCTTCTTTTTTGGAAGAATGCTGGAAGCCCGCTGGGGTGGACAACGCTTCTTGTTTTTCTATCTTATCAGTGGTTTCTCTGCCGTTTTGCTGCATTATGGCATAATTCATTACCAAATGATTCAGCTAATGGCAAACATGAGCCCTGAGTTTATTGCACTCGCAAAAGAACGCGGGGTGGATTTATACAACTCTGGCAACTTTTTTAACCGACCAGATTTGGTGCAACTCGGCATCTACATCGGGGTGCCAACCATAGGGGCATCTGGAGCGGTGTTTGGAATATTGGGTGGTTGTTTAATCCTCTTCCCGAATACACAACTCTATCTTTTGTTTCCGCCAATTCCCATCAAGCTTAAATATGCAATAACATTTTATGGCCTTTATGAGTTATTTAGTGGTATCGCCAATATACCTGGTGATAACATAGCGCATTTTGCGCATTTAGGAGGGTTGGCCGCAGGTATTATTCTTGTAAAATACTGGAATAAGACCCGTAGAGACAGCTTTTTTTGATATATTAAGTATCAATGCGACTTTGGGATAAAATACAATACGAATTCAACAAGGGCAACTCCCCTGTACGCAAATTGATAATCATCAATGTTGCTGTTTTTGTATTGAGCGGTTTGGTGATGATGGTTGGGCGCGGACGTGGTCCACAGTACGCAGAACAAGCCGAATCATTTTTGGTCTTATTCCATACACCTGAAGCGTTTGCGGCATTTTTATCTAAACCTTGGTCGATATTCACCTACATGTTTTTCCATTCCGGTTTGTTCCATTTGGCAGGAAACATGATGCTCCTGTATTACATGGGGAGAATTTTGCTCGATTTTCAAGACAATAAGAAATTCTTCACCATATACTTTGGTGGTGGCTTGCTTGGTGCTTTGTTATATATGTTCGTTCATGCTGTTCTGCCATCGTTTGCTGGCACTGGGTCTATGCAAGGTGCTTCTGGCGCAGTTATGTCGGTTGTAGTTGCAGCAGCGGTCTTACTGCCTAATTATGAGCTTTTCTTTTTCAGAACATTTAGGATTCAATTGAAGTGGATCGCACTTGTTTTAGTTGGTATTGATGTTTTATACCTAACTGCAAGTAATAATGGTGGCCATTTAGCACACATAGGTGGCGCAATTTTTGGTTCTTTGTTCATCTTACATCAACAAGGTCGACTAAACTTAGGATTGCTGTCGTCAATCCAAAACCCGTTCAAACCAAAGTTTTCGATGGTGGATGAAAGGGATATTTTGCGTAATAAAAAAGAGAAGGTTAAAACCGAGGCTTCATCCCCTCATCGTGCAAAGTCAAGCGGTATAAGTAAACCTAGACAAGAAGAGATTGACGCAATTTTGGATAAAATTAACCAAAGTGGTTACCCCAGTTTAACAACAGAAGAAAAAGATTTGCTTTTTAGGGCTAGCGACAAATAGGGTGAAAAAAGTATTACGTTTTATCGTCACAGTGCTTAATTGGGTCGTCATTGGCGCCATAGTTCTAGCATACCTCGCTCCTTTTATAAACCCCCAAACCTCTTGGTTAATTGCATTTCTCGGGCTTTCATTTAAAGCCTGGATCGTTACACTAATCGTTTTTACTTTTCTCGGCTTTTTACTCAAAACAAAGGTGCTTGGCAAAAACGCATTTATCATTGCTATAGGCATTCCCTTTATTCTGAGATTGGTTTCAATACATGCTCAGCCAACAGAAACTGGTAACTTTAAGGTGGTAAGTTTTAATACTTACGCCCTTGGCCAGTATGAAGGTCTGAATACCTCTGCGGAAATTCAATCCTATTTGACGGCGAAATCTGTTGACTGTGCTGCATTAATCGAATACCGATTCAAAAAAGGTAACATCGACAAAAAGCATTATCCTTTTCAAGTTAAAATACGAACACATCCTTCTTCAGACAACGGCATACTGCTGGTGTCTAAACGACGAGTTGTTGGTTCTGGAAGTGTTCCATTTACCCACGGGACGTACAACATGGCTGGCTATATTGATGTTGATTTTGATGGTCAAATTATTCGTATCTACGGTATCCACCTTGAAACGACACGTGTAAAACCGCGTGACTTTCATAACCTCAAACGAATGGATTTCGATTCGACCTACTCCGAAAATGCAAAAAACGTTGCCCAACGACTTAAGATGTCAATGGAAATACGGGCAAGCCAAGTAGAAGACATTAAGGCACATATGAAAGATTGTAAACACCCAATCATCATCATGGGCGACTTTAACGATACACCCCAAAGTTATACTTACCAACAGCTTAAGAAGGACAAAAGAGATGCTTTTGTTGTTGCAGGAAAAGGTTTTGATGCGACCTTTCTAAAGCCATTTCCGTTCTTGCGAATTGATTATATTTTGGCTGATGACGCAATCACTCCGGTGCATTATTCATCAACGGATAGCATTTATTCTGATCATAAACTCATCTTTGCAGACCTATACATAAAATGACCCTATGGACTTTCTAGACCCAGCAATATCAAATTACGCAGAAGCACATTCTTCACCTGAATCTGAATTATTACAAGAACTAAACCGTGATACTTACGCCAACGTACTCATTCCGAGAATGCTTTCTGGGCACCTCCAAGGAAGGGTGTTGAGCATGTTCAGTAAAATGCACCGACCAAGGGTTATTCTTGAAATTGGGACATATACAGGCTATTCAGCACTGTGTTTGGCGGAAGGACTTACCTCTGGAGGAAAACTAATTACAATAGATATCAACGAAGAAATCGAAGACATGACACGTGGGTATTTCGACAAGTCTCCAAACCCAGAAGTATTCGACTACCGAGTTGGTAACGCCATGGATATTATTCCAACTTTAACAGACCAAATTGACATGGTTTTTATAGATGCAGACAAAGAAAACTACACCAATTATTACGATTTAGTTATTGACAAAATGCCTTCTGGTGGTATTCTTATTGCAGACAATGTATTATGGAGCGGAAAAGTTTTGGACAGGAAGCAACTGGCGAACGATGAGGAAACGAAAGCGCTTAATGACTTTAATACCAAAATGAATACGGATAACCGGGTTGAAAATGTTTTAATGCCTATCCGAGATGGGTTAATGGTTGTACGTAAAAAATAGTTTATGGCCATAAACAATCCGTGATTGACATCGAATCTATCGTCACTTCGTTCTTAAAATGACCCGTATAAACACTTTTTGTGCCATTTGAATAGGCTGATCTAAGCATGCCCGACGACCCTGAAAAAGAAACAGTCTGCTCACCTAATTTGCCACCATCAATACTAAACTTACGAATAAAACTGGTTGCGGCTTGAGGCTTATCGGTCATGGTTAACATTGTTCCTGTCACTGTAAGTGATTCGTTATTAATACAGATTGTTGACACTGCCCCGCGTTGTAAGTTCCTGTTCGTTTTAATAGATTGTTGAAGTGCCCCCGTAGAGTCAAAACAATATACTAAACCAACTATTGTTGACGAAGACGAATCAACGTCATTTTGATTTTCCTGTGTTGCTATTACATAAATATTTCCGTGTTCGTCGATATCCATATCGGCTGCGACGTCGTAAGTCCTATACCCATATTTTATCACTTCAGGGTTGCCAAAGTTCCATATCCAATTGATAAAGTCGGTAACTTGAAACAAAAATCCATCATAATCATAATTGCTCGTTGTGTGGTAGGTAGAGTCTGATCCAAACAACTGGTTACTA
>JBLING010000010.1:0-21397 GCA_047639155.1 bacterium | reverse complement strand
CATTCTGGAGTTTTAATTGCCCGTAATCTGGTCCATAGGCCATAGGGACGCTACTAAACGATAGTTGAAAGACCTTTTTAAATGCTCTAGAGTCGACTTTTATCGTGTCATCGAACTCTATTGAATCATTTGGCGGAACGATTTTAGCAAATGCCTGTTTTCTTACGTTGGTCCATCCAGAAAATGTGTGACTTGGGGAATAGAAGATTGTGTCAGTTTTATAAATTGTGTCAGGTCCCTGATTAACAACTTGAAACTTAAAGCTAATGGTAGACGGAGAATTAAACTGGGTGTTCTGCTCAGGTGTGGTAAATCGAACTTGCAAATCAGCGTATCGATATAATTGGCTGTAAACCGAATTCCACGACATAGTTAGGAATACAGTTATTATTAAAAGTTTGGTTTTCATAGCAACAAATATAAATTTAGTTTTTAGGAGTTGTTTGTCTAACGTCGCAATCACAGCAGATGACAATAGGTAATTCTATCTCAATTTCTGGGCAATTGAAATTTGCAAGAGGACATGGCATCATTATTAATTTAACCGTAAAATCCACGCAGCCACAAGGGACTGGGTCGGTTGTATAACTAGGTGCAAACACATCCGTACATTTTTCGTCACACCACGAAATTTCATCATTCCATGCTGGTTGATCAATGTCCATTGTAGTGTTGAAGACTAATTGTTGTGAAAAATTCGAATTCCATCCTGATCCGACTGGTGGAGGAGGTGCAAGTGATAGAAGCGGGTCAGTCAATCTCCCACAAAAACCGTCAAGATTGTCGAGGTAAATCATATTAAAGTTGTCAAATGTGAAACAGTCATCATTGTTAGACTCTAAAGTAAAAGCATCTTCAGGCGAGATTAGATTAAGCGTAAGCTTTTTGGTGCTTTCATCTAAAGTTCTGTTGCCCTCTTCTCCTGTCCAATGAAGGGTAGATATTTCAACCGTCCCGATTTCATCAGGCCAAGTTATTAAGTTACTGTTTACAAGCCATTTCTTGCTAAATTCATTAAAGCTTTGAGCAGCAACTATTTGGCCGTAATCAGGATGGCTAATGACTGGAAATTCGTTGCTTGATATCCCAATTCCGTCATAATTATACCCAATAAACAGCCCATCTTTATTACGTAGTTTAATCCGTAAATAATCTGGTTTTGCACCGGCGTTGTTGGAATAATTAAAATGAAATTCACCAACGTTCAACACATTTAATGTTGGATTGGCGTTGGTTGGACTTAAAATGTGATAACAGCTACTTAATGCGTAACCTGGTGAGGTCGGCCCCTGTGAGTAGACATTGGTAATTGATGTAGCAAGCAATACTATAAAGCCCGCCACTTTGATTGTGGTTTGTGATGTAAAAAATTTCATGGTTATAGGTTTATGAAGCAATAATAAACCGAAACCAAATCACGAAACAAGGACTGGTATCCTAACGTTGTTTAGTAGTCTCCCAGCGGAGAAAATGTTATTCCAACTCGTATGCTTTTATAATCATATCGAGCTGATAGTCCACGATAGGGTCGTATTCTGCTTTAAGACTTGCGTCGTACAATTTCGCGAACGCACTCCAATAAAATGTTTCAATGCTCCCGCGGTACCCTTTTAACAACTCATAAGTTGTTTTGCCTGTTTCCCTATGCACTAGTTTGATAAGCAAAATCCCTTGAGACCTACTGAATCCCTTCATCGTTTCAATAAACTCGTCTTTCAAAGACTTCTCGGTTTCCTTTATATATTTTTCACGCGCTTTTGGGTCACTGATAAGGTGTAAATTGTCTTCCATCATTTGAAGTCGAAACGCAGCCAACTTCGCATACGGCATCACCTTTTTTACGTTATATTTTAACCTTCTATATTCCTCTCTTTGCTCGGGCGTATTAAAGTCTTTCATGACCAATTCTTCAAATCGATAAAACATTAATGTATCACCACTTATAGAATCAACAATGATTCGAACAATTTCAATTGAGTCTAATCCAAGTTTATCGACTGTATCGGTTTTTGTGCTATCTGTTTGAGAAAACCCAAATAGTGAAATGATAATCAGGCTGCATGTTATGATGTACTTTTTCATGTTTATCTTTCTATTTATTACTCAAATGACGTGCCAACATTATGCTCCATCCTTCCCTTTAACTGTATTCTTCAGCCTTACGAACCAGTATTCGAACGCACTAGGTTGCCGTTTTGGTCCTACTATTGGCTTGTCCACCAATACAGGGTTGCTGTACACCTCTAAGTAAACGTATCCTTTTTCATACGTTTTGGAAGGCCAACTATGCAGAATCTTTAGCTCGTCAGCACCAAAATCACCGTTAATGTTTGTATAAATAACATGGGATGCGCCGTTTATTGGCACATCATATAACGCTTTATAATCCTCTAAATTGCTGTCCAGTGCTGTAACGATGCTTGGATTACTTAAAGGAGCATAAGAGTAAAAAGGCACGTCATTAAATTCGGCTTTTGCTTGATCAAGCAATGGAAAGACACTGCGGTATGCAAGCGTTGCATCTCCGATAACTTTGCCAGGATAGAACCAAAAGTGGCCGCTAAATAGCAAAACGAATAAGCCTGCAAACACGCGAAACTTGTACTCTTTTAACATGGCAACGTTGCCCATAATCAAAAATGGCAAACACGGTAATAAGTATCGATGTGTAGGGCCAGTTTTTGTCGTAAAACCTATAGCGATTGCATTGAATAAAAAGAGGATCAAAAAGAGGGTAAACGGTTTCGATAAGTTGATACTCAGTCTCTTTTTAAATAATGCATATATAGGAAGTATCCATAATGCTATCTGGCCGAAGTCAACAATTCGCCAGTCGGCTAATATGAGATTAACGATAAACCGCTTTATTCCTGGGAAGCCTCGATGACCTGAATAGTTCGGGGAGCTTAGATACCATCCTGTAACTGCATGGTGATACATCATCCAAGCGAAAAAAAGTATCATTGGAATTACCATCACTTTTAATCCATATTGAATTCGGTTTAAAACTGGCCTTTCAGTGGACTTACAGAACCACCAGAGCCAGATGGGTGTTAAATAATACAAACCTTGGAGGTGCGTAAATAACATCGCTGTAGCAAATAATACTTGGTGCCAAACTTTACCATATTGGAGACTATAAACAAAACCAAGAGTGAACAATGTGAGCGGTAAGTGCAAGTTTGGATTGGCCACTTGTGAAACAAATAGTGGCGTGATCACCAACATTGCACCACCTAGGTACAGTTCATTGCCGTAGCCTAATTTCCTACCCCACTTGACAAATATGACGACAATAAAAAACCCTAGACTGGAATTAAGAAGGTGACTAACCCAAACGTGTTTACCAAATAGTTTCCAGAGTGCGGCATGAACAATTGAAAATGTTAAGGGATGACCAGGATCAAGATTATTGGGATATTCTATGGAACTAAAGTCAGACTCGAAAATGTGATTGCCAGCTCTTGAGATCGTTGCGATTGAATCACCAAAAAAAGGGTCATTACACGTTTCGATGAACAGAACTGAGAAACCAAGAATCACAATACCCCAAAAAAGGGCTCCAAACTGACGCATGCGCAAAGATAATTATCTATTTACCTTCATAACCTGAAGTCGCCTGTAAACGTTTTTTTTGCAGGACCGATGAGGTAGATGTTTGAAAATACAGTCCCGTCAAAGGAAAACTTGACACTTAATTCTCCACCTTCCACCAATATCTCTATTGTTTGATTCTTGCCAATTTTTTGAGAACTGAAGGCTTCTGCAAGAGCTGCCGCTGTTACTCCAGTGCCACAACTTAGCGTCTCGTCTTCAACACCACGCTCATAAGTGCGCATTTTCAAAGCACCTGCTTGTCGTTCTACAAAATTTACGTTGATGCCTTGTGCCTTATACAAATCACTGTACCGAATCTTATGTGCCTCAGTGATAATGTCTACCGTACTAACGTCATCTACAAATGTTATAAAATGTGGAGACCCAGTGTTTAATTCAAACGCAGTTTTATGCGTTATTACATCAGCAACGTCATGCATTTTCAAGGCAATCTCCCCACCCTCGAAACTTGCTTCATGAATACCATCAGTTGATAGAAAAGTGGTTTGATTATTAATAATTTCAAGACTATGCGCAAATGCTACAGCACAGCGACTTCCATTGCCACAGAAACTCTGACTGCCATCTGGATTGAAGTACATCATGTTGAAATCAACAGTTTCGTGGTTTTCAATTACAATCACGCCGTCAGCGCCTATACCAAACTTGCGGTCGCATAATGCGGGTATTGGAAGTGAATAGGCATCAATCAATTGTCTTCGATTGTCAATCATTATGAAATCGTTACCAGTTCCTTGGTATTTTTCGAAATGTAGATTCACTATTTATTTTGTGTTGAGCACTTTAAGAATATCCGCTGCCGATATCCTAGACATTTGGTTGAAAGCGCTATTGGGGACAATGCTATACCAAACACCATTTTTGTTTAGGTATGTTTTGCCTGTATAAGACTTTAGAGATACTGGGGTAGTTTCGGGTGTATCGAACAACAGTAATTTACTCCCATCGAATTTATACCCTTTAAAATTCACGATACTTACCCAAAATTCAACTCGGACTGAAGATCCAACAGACTGAGTTAACGCTTTTACTTCGGCGGTTGTTTCTTCAGCATCTTCAGCATCGTTTTTATCTTTGTTTTTGCGATTAAACAGACCGTCTTTTTTTGTGGCTCCTTCTGTCACTGTGGTCTGGGCAGCTTTAACCGTATAAGCCACAACGTACAATGGCACAGACTTGCTGGCAAACATTGAGTCGCGTTTGGCCTTAAAGTCATCCCCGTCTATTTCATCCTCATTCTTTTTGAGTTCTGCAAAGTCCACATCGTCGTCACCGTCAAACATCGCATCTTTTTCAACCTCTGACTTCTCTGCTAAATCTTCCACAATAGCTATTTCAGGAGAAGGTTCAAGCACTACGGAATCTGGTTCCTGAAAGGTGTCATCAGATGTAATAACTTCATCTAATTGGAGAGGTTTAGTATCTTTGTCGTTTGTGTTGACAATCTGTTCTGATTGTTTTTCTGTTTCGGACAAATTTGAATCGCCATAAGGAAGCATTGTTTTAATTATGAGTCCGAATGCCAATAATGAAAGTACGCTTGCGGCCACTGCCAAACTTCGATTTTTAAAATGAATTATTAAACCCTTTTTCTTCTGCCTGCTGGCCACCAACAAGGCTTTGAGTTGGTTTTTTCGAGCAGTTTCAACACTGCTGATTATTGCTTTCTGAACTTGGACTTGTTGTAAAAAAGCAGGATCGTCTTTTAAGCGGATTTTAAATTTATCCAAATCCTGCCCTGCCAATTTCCCTAAAAGGTATTGGTCAATTAATTCGTGAATATGTTGTTGCTTATCCATGACTAATTGAAAAAATCTTCTTTATCAAATTGACTGGTTACAGACGTTTGTAACCGTTTAAAACATTGATATTTTTTGGATTTTACCGTATCCGTATTGGCAAACCCCATTTTTTGTGCAATTGTTTTATTGTCGAATCCATCGAAATAGAAATAACTCAACAACTTCATGCAAGTTTCATCTAATTCGGATACTAACTTGTGTATGATTCTATGATCTAAATGGTCTGTTGTAATATCTTCAGCCGTAATTTTCTCTTGCAACGACTCATCAACCACCGTAAACCGGGTTTTCTTTTTGAGTTGTTTGTACCATAAATTTTTGACAATGGCCATCAAATAGGTACTCATTTTAACGGTTAGTGAGAAATGTGGCTTGTTGACATTGCGCCACACAGCTATTAAGCTGTCCTGTAGAACATCATCTATCTCATCTTCCGAACCACTGTTTTTAAGTATAAAGCTCTTTACCATAGCATAATACGATTTTTGCATTGACACCAATGCCTCCTCGTTTCCTGCTTTTATTTCCTCAACAATTTGAGAATCAGAAAAACGTTTGTTTAGAAGCATTTTGTAGAGCGTTAATATTGTTTAATCGAAATAGGTAAATGAAGCAGATACAATTTGTCTTTTTGATCGTTACAAATATCTAAATTTATAACACAAATTGGTGTTAACGCTAATTTTGTGCATGTTGATAACGGAAAAGTATTATGAAAATGAAGAAAATTTTAGGAGTATTAGCGATTGCTGGAATTGGTGGAGCTATGGCACTTGGGTTAAACCAAGCCTTTTTCGGCAACGAATCGAAACCACAAAGTTTTGAAGAACAACAAAAAGTGCATTTTACCAAGCAAGAAAAAACGAGTGATCAACCTGGTCTAAATTTTGTTGGTGTATCTGCAACAGCAACGCCAACAGTAGTACATATCAAAACAGTTATGGAGCCGCAAACACAGGGCCCAGGTGAAGGAGGGGAGGCTTTTGACCCATTTGGGTTTTTTAATGACCCGCGGTTCAAAAACAACCAGCCACGACAGGGATCCGGCTCTGGGGTGATTATTATGGACAATGGATACATTGTGACCAACAACCATGTGATTGAAAACGCCAGTAAAATTGAGGTGATTCTCGAAGATAAACGCAGTTATGATGCCGAATTGATTGGACGAGATCCTGAAACTGATCTAGCATTGCTCAAAATTGAAGAAGATGAATTACCCTTCTTGAGATTTGGAAATTCTGACGACCTGAAGGTGGGAGAATGGGTTATCGCAGTTGGGAATCCATTTAATCTTACCAGTACGGTTACCGCTGGAATAGTGAGTGCTAAAGGGCGAAACATCAATTTACTTCGGCAGAATAGTGAATATGCAATTGAAAACTTTATCCAAACAGATGCTGCAGTAAACCCCGGAAATAGTGGGGGAGCCTTGGTCAATACCAAAGGAGAATTAATTGGAATAAATACGGCAATTGCATCACAAACTGGTTCGTATGCTGGGTACTCATTTGCAGTACCAGTAAACATTGCGAAAAAAGTGTTGGACGACTTACGGAAATACGGTGAAGTGAAACGTGCAATTCTTGGCGTGCGCATTCAAGATATTACAGCCGAGTTGGCCGCAGAAAAGGGTATCGATAAAATTAAGGGTGTATATATCCCGGAGGTTGTTGGTGATGGCGCGGCAGACAAAGCAGGCATAAAGGCAGATGATGTTATTATAGAAATTGACGGAGAAGAAGTGAATAAGGCTTCGGAACTGCAGGAAGAGATTAGCAAGTACCACCCGGGGGATGATGTACTTGTTACTTTACTTCGAGACGGGAAACAAATCGAAAAAACCGTTAAGCTTTTGAGCAAAGATGGAAAAAAGGTTATTTCTACGGAAACCATTCGTGAAGAAGCCAATGTTCTTGGAGGGACATTGGAAAATATTGGCCATAACGAAAAAATGGAACTTAAAATCCGCAACGGTGTCCGTATCAAATCTATTGGTAAAGGACCACTTAAGGATAAAGGAATACCTGAGGGATTTGTGATTACTATGATTGACAAACAGCGTGTCTATACGACAAAAGACGTCACGAAGATTATCGAAGATAAAACTGGATCAATACTTATTGACGGAGTTACAGAAGATGGAGCGGAAGAGTCGTACGCGGTACGAAAAAAGTAAAACAATCGATATTTTAAGAATTCAAAAGAGGTTGCACTGTGCAACCTCTTTTTTTTGTTAACCTTGTAACAACAGAATATTATGGCAAAAATCAAGTTTTGTGGAGCAGCCCAAACAGTGACAGGTAGTAGTCATCTGGTAACTTTGGATGATGGAACAAAAATCCTTTTGGATTGTGGACTGTATCAGGGCAATGAGCATAAATACGAGAACTTCAATAGAGAATGGAGTTTTGATCCAGGGGAAATTGATTATATGATTTTGAGCCATGCGCATATTGATCATAGCGGACGTATCCCAAAACTAACTAAGGACGGTTATAAAGGCGATATTGTGTGTACCAGCGCAACCCGCGATTTGGCGTCAATCATGTTGATGGATAGTGCCTACATTCAAGAAAAAGATGTGGTTTACATAAACAAAAGAAAAGCACGCCTAGGGTTAAAACCCGTTGAGGCACTTTATACTATTGAACATGCCCGAAACTGTTTGGACCAGTTTGTTGGAATCGGTTACAACCGGTGGTATCGTATTAGCGACAACGTTTCAGTACGTTTTAGAGATAGCGGTCATATTCTGGGAAGTGCCAGCGTCACCTTAAGAATTAATAAGGGAAATGGAGATTTCAGTTACCTCGGCTTTACTGGTGATATTGGTCGACCTGACAGGCCAATATTAAGAAACCCAGTGCCAATGGACGATCTTGATTACTTAATCTGTGAGTCAACTTATGGCGGTAAAGCACATGGTGGCATGCCGGATAACAAACAAGAATTACTGGAAGTAATTAAACACACCTGTGTTGAGAAAAAGGGGAAACTCATTATTCCAGCGTTTAGTGTTGGGCGAACGCAAGAGATTGTCTTTATGCTCGATCAACTTGAAACCGAAAACAAATTGCCCAAAATTCCAGTGTATGTTGATAGTCCATTAGCAGTTAATGCAACTGATATATTCACGATGCATCCTGAATGTTTCGATGACGATATTTTAGAATATATGAGTAGGGATCCAAATCCATTTGGGTTCAACGGGTTGAAATACGTTAGAAGTGTGGAGCAGTCAAAGGCAATTAACAGTACGAAAACCCCAGCGATAATAATCAGCGCCAGTGGAATGATGAGTGCTGGCAGAGTGAAACACCATTTAGCGAATAATATTGAAGATAGCCGTAATACCATTTTGGTTGTTGGATACTGTTCTCGCGGGACACTTGGTGGCAGAATACGGAATGGCGAGGAAGAAGTGAGAATTTACGGTGTTCAGTACAAAGTGAACGCGGAGGTTAAAGTGTTAGATTCATTTAGCGCCCATGGAGATCAGCAGGAGATGCTGGACTACTTGGAGAACTTAAGCCGGCAAAAATTGAAAAAGGTATTCCTAGTTCATGGCGATCTTAAAAGACAAGAATTATTTAAGTCAGGTCTTTTAGAAAACAAGTTTCAAGCGGTGGAAATTCCACATCTTGGGCAAAGTTATACTGTGGATTTGTAGGGCTTTTGTTTACGATTTTTCACGGTTAGAACAATCAACAGTACCACCGTTAAACAAATAACCGACAAAAAGATTTCAGGTAGGTGCTGTGAGCACTTTTCCCATGTTCCAATGGTATACGTAATTCCTTCAATTTGAGGATTTGCGCTCCATGTTTGATCTGGATGATCCAGTCGCCTTCCTAAGAAGGCAAAACCAAATCGCAAAACTTCTCGACCATAAAACAAGAATCCGCCAAACAACAACAATGAAACAGCGTGTGCTATGTTCCAGGTAATCACTTTCAACCGTTTAAAGAATTGAACTACGATTAGAAACAAGTTGAATCCAACGGTAAAGATTCCGGCTAAAATGAAAAACGGGTGTAATGTGATGTACGTATCGTGCAGGGCAATGGTGATATTTTCGAACAGGCTATTAGATGAAATAAACCAAAGCGTCGCATACAAGCTGGCAGATAAAAATAGACCTACTGCAAATAATATTGCTCCAATAGAGTTCTTTTTGGGCATTACTTTTTCTGCAATTCAATCACCATTGCAACCGCTTTTTTCTCATTAACTTCTGCATCGAAATGGATTACACTGCCACTTTTAAAGGCAACATTTGAGACAGTATATTGGCCGAGTACTGCACTTAATTTCTGGTCGTAGGTGCCTGGGGCACTATTCATAGCTTTGTTCAAAGCTCCAGCGTCAATGGGCACTTTACTTATCACAACAGCAATGCGGTCGCGACTTCCTAAGTCATCAGCCATGAGAGATTGTGTTCTCGGAAATAATCGTGTACCAGTTATACCACAATAAGGTGAATGCTTCTCATTATAGGGAAACAAAACATAACTAGTACCATCCGTTTCTTCCCCTAATACATAAGTATAACATTCAACAGTGTTGGTCACTTCAATTTTGAAACGCGTGCCTTTATTTACAGCTTGATTCGATCTAAAAACAGTATTACCTACTTGTGTTAGCGGAATGTTCTTCATGGTTTTATTCTCCACCAATCCGAAGTCAACCGAAAGTTTATTCGGGTCCTGGTTTGCTGCATTTCCCATTGGATGGAGGCCATAAGCTTCTTTCGTGAAATGTTCAAAATCAGTGTATTTTATCCAACAAAATCCTTGATCGCCCCAGCGATCACCCCAACTGTTCATAATCTGGAAAGCACCGCCATCCATGTTATCGTCATAACCCATTACACACATTGCATGACCGCCAAAACTACGTGCTCTGCGGTCAGAAGAAGTGGGTTTCCACATTTTACGTCCTTGCATCGCGTTCATAAAACTCCCACCAACCAACATGCCAACTACAACGGGCGCGCCTTGTGCAATATTCTGCTTAATCGCTAGTATATCGGTTCCTCCTTCATTTTCCCATAAGCGTTCGAACCCTTTTGTTTTGTATTGCGATGCAACAGTCATTTGACTTGAACTTGGGGTTTTATCGCAATCGTATTGATCGTATTTGAAATCGTTAAAAGGCAAAACGCCACGTTTATACATAACCTCCATTGCATCATGGATATACGCACCTTGGCAATTTGGCAATTTGATTTGATTGTAAAGAGATGAAGGGCTAAAGGCAACTTGTCTAGGGTTTTTACCTGTAGCAACGCTTTGCTGAATTGTTCGAGCGGCATATGAGCTGCTCCATCCAACACACGAGCCTTGCGCACCTTGATTAAGCCTAGGTGGACAATATTTTTCTAAACTGACGCGACTGGGGAGTTTGTTTTTGTAACCCGCAACCAGTGGTTCATAGATGCTACTTTTATCGTACATCTCCTGACTCATGTTTAACCCGGTACTTAATTCAGTATAGTTTTCTTCGTCTGGACCAACTGCAATGTTTCCGCCTCCCTTGAAAATATCAGTAAAAAAATAGAGTGCTCCTCCAATAACGATTAGTCCGATCAGCAACTTTGGCTTCTTAATCAAGAACTTCAGCAATTGAGGAATCAGAAGCAACAATATACGCGGCAATCCTCCTGATTTTCTAGAATTGCTTTGTTGCCTACGTTTTGGATTTTGTGGGTCATCCACCATTCGAATGGGCATACGACTATGATTTTAGGTTAAAAAACAAATGTATAAGAAAAATTGATTCTGTAGTGGTTAATCCATGACGTTAACGGAACCTTTAACCTTTTTTTGTTGCCCATCACAGGAACGATACCGGACCGTATAAATATAGGTATCCGGCTCTACCATTTTTCCTTGGTAAAAAGCATCCCAGGATTGAATACCGGATTCTTCAGAATCAAATATCTTTTCACCCCAGAGGTTGTACACTTTTACTACATATTCCGGTTGGGGAATTATATCCTTGAATGGGAAAACTTCGTTTAAATTATCGCCGTTTGGACTAAAAGCATTGGGAATGTGTAATATGTTGGGGAGTGCATTCGGGTCAACATCCACGCGCGCCGTATCATATCCGCTACAACCAAAAGCATCAATTACTTTTAGAATGTAATATCCAGAGTCACTGGCGTCAATCCGTGGGCTGGTTTGACCGGTGTTCCACTCATAAATGGCATAGTTGTCGGGCACACCATAGGTGATAAAACTTCTCAGACAAAGTGCGGTATCAGGGCCGATATCGAATTCCGGAGAGTTGGTTTTTGTCAAGCGTATTGTATCTGACTTTTCGCAGCCGTTTGTGTCGACAACATAAACATAGAAAGTACCTGGTTGCGTTGTTGAGAAAGACGGAACTGTAGAGCCGTCATGCCACAAATATGAGAACATTTCCAGTGGTGCGTCAAACTGCCTAAACAAGTCGTCACAATAGTTCGAATCAGGGCCAAGTTCAAGATGGATAACTGGGTTTTCAATAGTTATGGTATCACTCGTTACACAATGTTTGTATGTTACCCGCACCCAATGTGACCCTGGAGTGCTGATAATTGTATTTCTTGTAGTTGCTCCATTGCTCCACAAATATGAGGCTCCTTTGTAATCACCCGGATCAAATTCTTTTTCAAATTCGTTACAGACAAAGAAGTAGTCTCCAATTTCTGGCTTTGCCACGGTAATATTAGTCGAGTCCACAGCGCGACAATGTTTGTTTTGAACGCGTACCCAGTAATTCCCAGGTTTGTCTATGTAAAGCGTCCTTGATGTGTCTAAAAATCCAGTGCTCCATCTGTACGTGATATCCGGACCAGAAATACCCGCATCGAGCGTTAAGCTTACTTCTTCCTCACTGCAAAACAAACTATCAAGTGTGATAGACATTTCAACGGGGTCGACGTAAAGAGTTACTGAATCACTTCCCAAACATGCGCCATAAAAAACGGTGGCGATGTATTTCCCGGTATCCTGTACTCGAATTGAAGTCCCAAATTGACCAGTATTCCAAGCTATTTTGGTTGCATCAAACACACGTGTTGATATAAATCTGTCAACTTCTTCACAAAAGAATAAATCTGGGCCCAATTCTACTTCAACCTTTGATTTAATTCTGACGATAAATTTATAGTCGTCTTCGCACACTTCGTTCCAAGCTTTAAGGGTAACGAGATATTCGCCGTTGCCAGGATATATCCATCTTGGATTGGTTTCTGAGGAAGTGTCTTGATCGGTAGAAGGGTCTCCAAACGTCCAGAAATAGCGTTTGGCTTTTTGACTTTTATTTACGAAATCCACTGTGTCCGTACAGGCATATACCAAAGCAGATGACCCAGCACTTATTTGAAAATTACTGACCAATGTGGTTTGACACTTTCGTACGTTAAATTGATAATCTCTTAACGTTTCTCCAATTAATACACCATCGCGATATTCCAACACTTTAATGCCAATTACATATTGCCCAACAACATTTGGTGTCAGGGTCAATTCCCCTGTAAATCGGTTTATTTCCAGTTTGGGATCTCCAGTTACTTGGTTTGTGGTACTATAAGAATTCCCCCATATAACATTGTCGAACGATGGGGCTTTAAAGAAGCCGCCCGATACGCCGTTGGGTGCGTTTCCATTTGGTCGAGGTAGGTCACGAGAGGCACCTTTGTATGGTTGGTAAAGTTCATATACAAGGGAGTCACCATCAGCATCTGTAGCAGAGTGGTCAAATTTTAATGGTGCGTCAGTGCATAAATAATTTGGTGGGAGTTCTTTGAATATTGCACTTGAATTCGTATTCACTAAATCGGTGCCAGGTATTTTAACCCAATAGGTTGCTCCTGTACTTTCAGGATTTCTTATATTGTTAATGCTGTTGTTTCTGCAGCAGCGCTGAAACGCTAAAATTACACCATCAGCACCAGGATTTATGGTAACAGTTTTGGTGTAAACATATTCAGATACGCAAACGTCCTTAGGTGGAATTAGACACTTGTAATGGACTTTGTCTAAGTATTTCGGTCCTGTTCGTGAAAAGGTCTCGGTTCGAATTAGCGCATTGTTTGCCGCATTCCAAATACTAACATACGCATACGCATCATCCGCTATAGCCCGTGGACTCCCATTTTCGCAGTCCATGTATAACTTTAACGTTACGTCATAGGCACCATTCGCGGTTTGTTCATAATACAAATCTCCACCAACAATGTGTGTTGCACTTGCGTATGTGCAAGTCAGTATCCAAAGTGAGAAGACAAGTATTCGTTTCAAGGTGAATTATACGTAAGACAAACCGTTATTTACGCATATTCCAAAAATCGTCAATCTTTGACTAAGATATATTATTACTGTGTCATTATTTGGTATTTAACCTCCCAAGTACAACAATCTATCTCCCAGTTAATTGCTGGTATTGTTGCAAAAACTTATTTGCTTCTGCTTCGTTTCCAGCTTTTAGGTATACTTGATACATACCGTAATAGGCTTGAGCAAAGTTCTTGTTTGTTTGTATCGCAGCATTAAAATAGTTGCCAGCGTTGTTTAAATCGTTCAACTGTAAATATGCATTTCCAGCTTTAAAGAAGAATTGAGGGTTGTTTCCACCATATTTCAACGCATCTTTATACATTTTCAATGCTAGTTGTGTATTTCCTCTGGCCATTGCAACATCACCTTGCCCGTCGTAAGACGAACTAAAGTTAGGTTTGTACTTGGCTGATAGCTTGAAATGTTTGTCGGCAGAATCCAGATTGGCATTTACGTTGGTTCCGGCCTTTTGCATTTGCACCGGCTGTAAATAACCAATGCCAATAAAGTGGTGACTAAAATAGCTTTCTGGACAAAGTTCAAGACTCTTCATGCACCATTTTATCGCTTCCTCATTCCGTCCCTGAACAAGATATGTGTATCCCAATGTTCTATAAGCTTCTTCTTCTAATGAATCATATTCGATATAATCTAGCAATAATTTTTCTGCTTCCACATACTGTCTGGTTTTAAAATTTTGATTCGCTTCGTAAATGTTTTTATTCTCTCGCTTAACAACAGCACACACCGTTACGCCATCCACTTTTATCTCGTGAACTGTGCCCTTCGGCGGGAAGTATCCTTTGCGCAAAGCGGTTGGAGATAGCGTTCTATTGGTCCAAATGGCATAATCCCAATCGTCTTTATTCCAATTCAGTTCTCTACTCCAAAGTATACTCACGTTGCGTAATGAGTCCACCATTTTCTTCACTGGCTCTCGTTCAGCAACCAATAAATCGACATCAGACTTGTGTTCAGCCTCGGTTATAATTTTTTCTTTTTTGTAATGATTTAGTCTATCGATCTCATCATTTAACACTTCCAGTTTGCGGCCGTATTCCCTTAATTCTTTACCGTTTTCTTGATAACTGTCTGAGTAATATTGAATACTGAACAATTCATTGTTGGTAATAACTTTTGTCTTACCCTCTGGCAAGGTTTCATTGTCGTGGATCCATTTAATGGCTTCCTTCGGTGTTTGGCACCAGTAGTCCAATTCGTAGTTCCCAAAAGCGCCTTCAACACCACCCACCAATTGGTTGTAATACATATAGTGATATGGATGATTTTGAACCATCCAAACTCCTGTTAACCCAATTAGGACGGCAAGAATGGCAGGCACTGCAAACGATATAATTTTGTGTTTTATCTGAAGAATCGAATCCCATCCAACTGCCGATAGAATTACGATACTTGGAAGTACAAAAAGTACGTGTCTCCAAGAGTTATATAGCGTTGCTTCTTTGATAATGATATATCCGATAGGAAACACTAGAGCAAATCCAACAATAAGGATAATTGATAATTTGTAATGTTTGTGTTGCCATTTAAAGGCGCCAATGAGCATTACTACGCCTGCCAATACGAAAAGCGGCATGGTAATGAGAATCATTTTTGGAGCATAATACCAGGGGTAATCTTTCATATAATACCGGGCTCCCTCAAAAATTTCATACACATGCACCAAACTAAATTTTTCAAAGTTTCGCAGGGCCTCAAGTGGGTGTCCAAAAGGATCTTGCAACGCAGCTGGCCACAAAATAACACCTATGAAATAGGCAAGTCCCATGACTACAAATCCATTGAGGATGTATTTCGTGAAAAGGCCACCAATGCTACCTTCCTTTTTTATGATAGCAACAAGATATCTGATACCAGCAAACAAAATGAGGTAAGCAAATACGATCAAACCACCTGCTCTAATACTAAACAATATGCCCATTGTTAGCCCAGCCATGACCAATGTTTTTGTTTTCACCTTTGGTAATTCTTGGACAAAACGAACAATGTAAAATATACTGGCTATATAAAACGCCATAAAGGGCAAATCCTTTTGGTTGTTCGTCGCATGTCCCCAAAACACGGGTGTAAAAAGAAGTATGACTATTGCAATTACTGCAGTACGCCAAGTCCCAATTTTTCTTGCAAGTAAGCCTGTAAATAGCAGCCCTATAAATGCAAATAAACTGAGTACAATGTGACGGGTTTCATAGGTGTCAAATGGCGACAGATATTCTTCAACAAAGGCACAGGTTAAGTTTACAAATGGACCATAGTTTACCAAATGATCATGCAATTTTCTACTCTCGTCTAGTGCTCGAGTATCTTCACCACCAGTTTGGAAATAAGAGATTACTTCTGTGAAGTATTTTCGATCTTCTGGCTCATCCCATGTCGTTCCGAAGTCGAAACTTAACATCGGTAGAAGAACCAAGCTAAACAGGCATAATGCCCCAAACAGAAGTCTATAAATACCTGAGTTGCCTTGCTTCAATCCAGATAAAGAAAACTGTTTTATGGGCGCTGTGATAAACCATTTCCATCTACTTCCTAAACCGGCTAACGTTGATCTAGTATAAGAGTATGTTATGTCTTTGGAAGTTGTAGAAGGTAAGTTTGTTGAAGACGCCTCAAGACCATTTAAAACAGCCCAATTGGCAAATTTGTAATTGCTTTTATCTAAAACATCATTGGCATTTACGCACAGTTTCTTTTCTGTGATGTCGGATTTGTGCAGAATTGAGATACCACTTTCGATTCCATTTGTTTCGACGATTCCAAACAATTTAGTCCAGAAGTTACCCAACAATTGCAGAAACGACTTTTTGTTTTTGCTTTTGGTGAAATCAGGAAGTAAAACGTGGCCTGGTTTTGCTTTATTTCCACGCATTCCTTGAATGGTATTCGCCAGTAAAGGAATTGAGTTGTGTGCGCAAATGACAATATCGTCACTTTCCGAGTCCTCAATTTTGGCTTGGATTTCGTTATATGGGGTGGCATTGCTACCAGTTAAAACTACTGTAGCATTATTAATTTTAGATTGAATTTCATCAATTGATGCGTTTGCAGACGACTTAACTTCTTCAGAGTTTATACCTGTAACCACTATAAAACATGGTGCAGAGGGTGTTGATACTTTCTTTTTTGATGACTTCGCCATAAACCAATTACGCTAAATTTAAATCGAATCAAATCTATGAAAACCTACTTAGAATTAGGAATTAATTTGGCCAAATGACAGCGAGCTGGTTATGCTAGGAATTCATTTAACGTCGCGTAAAAAGCAGTTGGGTTTTCTGCGTGCACCCAATGACCTGAATTTGGTATGGATTGAAAAGTAGCATTTGGGAAGAAATCAAGGATATCAAGTTCGTCTTGATTTGTAATATAATGTGATTTTTCACCCTTGATAAACAAAACGTCGTTTGAATAGGGCCATTGCAACGTTATTTTATCAATAATCTGCTCATAATTGGAGTAGATGTTTTGCAAACCCAGTTTCCATTGGTAGCCACCGTCTGTTTTGCGGTCTATATTTTTCAGGATAAACAATCGAACCCCAGCGTCTTTGATCCTTGTTGCTAAATGATTTTCGGCATCTTTTCTTGATGCCAATTCTGTTACGGGCAATTCGAACATGGCCTTGAAAATTTCGTAATGCCCTGGTTTGTAAGGCTTGGGTGCAATGTCAACGACGCATAATTTGTCAATTAGCTCTGGGTGTAGATCGGCAAGTTTCATTACTGCTTTCCCACCCATAGAATGACCAACAAAATGCGCTGTGGGAATATTTAAATCAAAAAGTAACTCATTAATATCAGCACAAATGTCTTTGTACGACATGTGCTCGTGATGTGGAGACGCACCGTGATTGCGTACATCCAATGTTACAACTTGATATTGCGTTGACAATAGTTTGGCCATTTTGTGCCAATTGTCGAGCATACCAAATAAACCATGAACAATAACAACGTATTTCCCTGAATCGCCGTATTGTTTGTAGTTCAGCTTCAAGAAATGATTTTAGTTAAGTAGTGACTCAACAGGGGTGTACTCCAAATCAAATGCTTCAGCTACGCCTTTATAACACACTTTGCCTTCAACTACGTTAAGTCCAAGCTTAAGTTCGTTGTTGTCTTTACAAGCCTGTTTCCAGCCTTTGTTTGCCAATTGTATAGCGTAGGGTAGGGTTGCGTTTGTTAAAGCCAATGTAGAGGTGTATGGAACAGCTCCTGGCATGTTAGCAACACAATAATGCAGTACACCATCAATTACATATGTTGGGTCTTGGTGCGTTGTTGGTTTGCAAGTTTCAATACATCCGCCTTGATCTACAGCAACATCTACTACTACAGTTCCTGGTCGCATATCTTGTAACATCGCTTTAGTAATCAAATGTGGTGCTTTGGCGCCTGGAATTAGCACCGCACCTATGATTAAATCGTGCGTCGGAATCAACTTTAAAATGTTGTGCTCATTCGACATCATCGTATTAACGTTTGCAGGCATAACATCATCTAAATACCGTAATCTTGGCAAGCTAAGATCCATAATAGTTACATCAGCACCTAAACCTGCGGCCATTTTAGCAGCCTGAGTTCCTACAACTCCACCCCCTAAAATTAAAACCTTTGCTGGTTGTACACCAGGAACACCACCTAATAAGATGCCAATTCCACCCATTGGTTTTTCAAGATATTTAGCACCTTCTTGAGTTGCCATTCTTCCAGCAACTTCACTCATTGGTACAAGAAGAGGAAGACTACGATCAGGTTTTTCAACCGTTTCGTATGCCAAACAAATGCTACCATTGTTAATCATAGCATGGGTAAGCGGTTCATAACTAGCGAAGTGAAAATATGTGAAAACCAATTGATCTTTCTTTATCAATGCGTACTCTGATTCAATAGGTTCCTTTACTTTTATTATCATCTCAGCGATGCCGTAAGTCTCTTCTATTGTTGGCAGAATTGAGGCCCCGGCTTCGACGTACTCTTCATCCGAAAATCCACTACCATTCCCTGCATTAGTTTGAACATAAACAGTGTGGTTATGTTTTATCATTTCATTAACACCGGCAGGTGTTAGCGCCACTCTGTTCTCGTTGTTTTTAATCTCTTTTGGTACTCCAATAATCATTGCCTAGTCTTTTTTCAGGACGGCAAAGATAGTTTCAACATAATGTTAAAAACAAGGTGAAATTTTGCAGTTTGAGAATGGCTGTTTTGGTTGCAACAAAATGTTTTCCCCAAATACGTTGTCTTGCACTTATTTTATTCTTGCAATACTTAATTTTGTCCTTCAATTTAATCCTTGAGCATGCAAGAAGTTACTGTAGAAATGGCCATAGAACTTGGCCTAAGAGCAGAAGAATTTGATCAAATAAAAGTGATATTGGGACGTACACCTAACTTCACCGAATTAAGTGTCTATTCTGTTATGTGGAGCGAACATTGCTCTTATAAAAATTCTATTACTTGGTTGAAGAAACTTCCAAAAGAAGGGCCAATGATGTTGGCAGAAGCTGGGGAAGAAAACGCAGGGCTAGTCGACATTGGTGAAGGCTTGGCTTGTTGTTTTAAAATTGAAAGTCATAATCACCCATCAGCGATTGAGCCTTATCAAGGTGCAGCAACTGGTGTTGGTGGGATTAATCGAGACATTTTCTCAATGGGCGCGCGGCCAATTGCACAGTTAAACTCATTGCGTTTTGGAAATATACAAACCGACAGAACCAAGTGGCTCGCAAAGGGAGTTGTAAAAGGTATTGGTGATTACGGTAATTCTTTTGGAATACCAACCGTTGGTGGTGAAGTCTATTTTGATGATTGCTACGAAACCAATATTCTGGTAAATGCGATGAGCGTTGGGATAGTTGAAGTAGGTAAAACAGTAAGTGCAATTGCGGAAGGTGTTGGCAACCCAGTATACATTTTTGGCTCGTCAACCGGCAAGGATGGGATCGCAGGTGCCGCCTTTGCAAGTAAGGATATTGGGAAAGACGCTATGGACGATTTACCTGCTGTTCAAGTAGGAGATCCTTTTTGGGAGAAATTAATTCTTGAGGCAACAATGGAGTTACTTGAAACCGACGCAATCGTAGGTTTACAAGACATGGGGGCCGCTGGTATCACTTGCTCAACTTGCGAGATGAGTGCCAAGAGTGAAACAGGCATGACCATCGATTTAGACAAAGTCCCGTTACGACAAGATGATATGAAGGATTGGGAAATCCTTTTAAGTGAAAGTCAAGAACGAATGCTAGCCATTATTAAAAAGGGGCACGAAAAAGAAGTAGAAGTAATTCTTGAGAAGTGGGATTTGACGTTTGCCCAAATAGGAGAAGTAAACGATTCTGGACGAATCAAATATATAAAAGATGGCAATGTCACGTGTGACGTACCAGCACATAGTTTGGTTTTAGGCGGTGGCGCGCCTGTTTATGAAAGAGAATCGGAAGAACCTGCATATACTGAGAAGATTAAAGCATTCTCAATCAACGACATTCCGGATGTAAGCAACACTATCGAAGTTGCGAGATTCATGGCTGGCTTGCCAAACATAGCTTCAAAGCGTTGGGTGTACAGGCAATATGATAGCATGGTAGGTACCGTAAATCAAAGTACCAATCAGTCAAGTGATGCGGCTATCGTTCAGATAAAAGGAACAAATCGTTCGCTGGCTTTAACGGTTGACTGTAATAGTCGATATGTGTATGCTGACCCTGAAATAGGGACCGCAATTGCGGTGAGCGAGGCAGCACGAAACATCGTGTGCAGTGGTGGTAAACCTAGTGCTGTAACAAATTGTTTGAATTTCGGAAACCCATACGACAAAGGAGTTTACTGGCAATTTACGAATGCTATTATGGGGATGAAAGCAGCATGCTTGAAATTTAAAACCCCTGTAACTGGAGGAAACGTAAGTTTCTATAACCAAAGCTCGGATGGAATAGAAGTGTATCAAACACCAACAATTGGAATGAGTGGAATCGTCGAAAAACCGGAGCATATTACGACCATAGGTTATAAGGCAGTAGGAGACGTAATATATTTATTGGGTAAAGAAATTGAAGATATTGGGTCTTCTCAATATGTTGCGAAATACCACAAAGTTGATTACTCACCATGCCCACACTTTAATCTTGAAGACGAGTATTTGGTTCAAATGACTGTAACTGGATGTATCGAGAAAGGACTGCTTCGAAGTTGCCATGATATTTCTGAAGGTGGTTTGTTCATTTCGTTGCTTGAATCATCAATGAATAGTGGACTAGGTGTTGATATTCAAACAAACACACAAGAACGAATGGACGCCTACTTGTTTGGTGAAAGTCAAAGTCGAATTGTGGTGTCTGTCAGTGAAACGGATGTAGAAGCGTTTGAAGCACATATCAAGTCAGACAATGTGCATTTCAAAAAATTAGGCACCGTAAGCGGGAATAGAATATGTATTAATGACGATGATTATGGTAGCATAGAATCGTATAAAGAAATATATGATACTGCTATTGAAAATCTACTATTGGCTTAGAATCTCCAGTAAAATTAGACATAAAAAAACCTCAGTTTATGTAGCTGATGTTTTTTTTATGTCTGAAAGATTTGTTTAGTTAAAACTAAGACGAATTGGTTTTTGAAATGCCAT
>JBLING010000009.1:0-22322 GCA_047639155.1 bacterium | reverse complement strand
GTCTTTTGAAGACGTTTTGGCAACACTCAAAACCCAATTTCCCGCACTTGAAATCGACTATGCCCAGTCAAATGTAGAAGGAGAACTAGTGTCGTTAATACAGAAGCATGGTTTTACGTCTGACTATATTGTATTAAATGCTGCGGCATATACCCACACGTCAATTGCCATAGCTGACGCAGTTGCTGCGGTTCCTGCTAAAGTAATTGGCATTCACATTAGCAATATCTATCAACGAGAAAAGGAACGCCACATCGATTTATTGGCCAAAAATTGCGAAGCATGTATGTTCGGTTTTGGATTGGAAGGATACACAATGGCTTTATCGTACATTTCTAATACGGAAAATGAAAAATAGGATAACAGAATTATTCGGAATACAATACCCAATTGTGCAGGCTGGAATGATTTGGTGTAGCGGGTGGAAACTTGCAGCAGCAGCGTGCAACGCAGGATGTTTGGGGATTCTCGGTGCTGGGTCGATGTATCCAGAAGTGTTAGAGGAGCATATTACGAAACTTCAAATAGCGACTGAAAAGCCTTTTGGTGTTAATGTTCCGCTGCTCTATCCGGATATTGAAAAACTAATGGACATCATAATCAGCAATGGAGTGAAAATAGTAATTACTTCTGCTGGAAATCCGTCACTTTGGACGGCAAGACTCAAAGAAAATGGTATTAAAGTGGTACATGTAATAGCCAATACCAAATTTGCGTTGAAAGCTGAATCTTCTGGTGTTGACGCTATAATCGCCGAAGGATTTGAAGCGGGTGGTCATAATGGAAAAGAAGAAACAACCACTTTGTGCTTGATTCCTGAAATTGTAAGTAAAGTAAAAATTCCAGTTATAGCGGCAGGGGGAATATCAAGCGGAAAGTCTTTGGCTGCGATGATGGCACTAGGAGCGGAAGGCGCTCAGATTGGGTCAAGATTTGCTGCTTGCATTGAGTCAAGTGCACATGATAATTTTAAACAAGCTATCCGGGAGGCAAAAGAAGGAGACACCAAACTGATGCTAAAAGACATTGTGCCGGTTAGACTTTTACGGAACAAATTTTTTGAGGATTTGGAAAACGCATACAACGCATGCGCAACACGAGAAGAGAAAATTGAATTACTAGGTCGAGCAAGGGCTAAAAAAGGAATGTTTAAAGGTGACTTGTCTGAAGGAGAACTCGAAATTGGGCAAGTGAGCAGCATGATTACGAAATCCGAATCAGCAAAGGATATCATTGAGGAAATAGTTTTAGAATATAACAAAACTGTAACCGAAACAGCGAAACATTTACTCTAAGTTAATTGTTGTTTCTTCGCACCTTATTTCACGACTTTGGAATACAAGCTCCATACATTTTCTAACGGTTTACGACTGGCATTTAAACAGACTGAAAACACACAGATTGCACATTGTGGGTTTTTTATTAATGCGGGCTCACGTGACGAACAAACTTCCCAAGTAGGTCTCGCACACCTTCTTGAACATATGTTGTTCAAGGGGACTAAAAAGCGTAATACAAACCAAGTTTTAAACAGACTGGAAGTAGTGGGAGGGGACTTAAACGCGTTTACGACTAAAGATAAAACTGTTGTTCACGCCAGTGTAGTGAAACATCACTTCGAACGTTGTATCGAGTTGTTGGTGGACGTTACGTTCAATTCAAGTTTTCCAAGCAAACCTTTAGAGAAAGAGAAAAAGGTTGTGTGTGAGGAGATCGACATGTACTTGGACGCTCCAGAAGAACGAATATTTGATGAATTTCAAGAAATGTTTTATGCCAATCATCCGCTTGGAAATAACATTCTAGGGTCGAAGGAGACAGTTTTAGGCTTTACCTCTCAAGACATCTTTGATTTTGTTGACCAGCGTTACTTCTCAAATGAAATTGTGTTGGTTGTAGTCGCTCCAATAAAAGAGGAAAAAGCGATACGCGTTTGTGAAAAATATCTCCAATCAATCCAGGTGAAAAGCGGCAAAGTGCACAGAACGAACCCAACTCCAATCAAACCCTTTGATGTTACGTCTAGTAATGGATTTTCACAGGCCCATGTACTTATGGGCTGCGACGCATATGCATTAGACCACGTGGATAGACCTGCCCTTATGTTACTCTCTAATATTTTGGGAGGTCCTGGTTTAAATTCTGTTCTGAACTTGAAATTAAGAGAAAAACATGCATACACCTACGGCGTTGACTGTAACCTCCAAAGTTTAACGGATTCAGGATTTTTGACTATTTATTATAGTACGGATCAACGAAACCTAAACCGAAGCAGAAAAGCGGTCATGCGTGAATTGGATATTGTGAAAAATCAACTCATAAAACCAAACCTGCTCAAGAAGTATAAAACCCAATTTAAAGGTCAAATGATCATGGCTGAGGAAAGCAATAGCAGCTTGATGTTTGTTATTGGAAGAAGTTTGCTTGACGTCGGATATGTAGATTCATTGGACTCTGTACTTCAGAAAATTGATGACATAACAAATGATCAACTATTAGCAGTAGCGAATGAAATATTCGATCCAAGTAAAATGAGTTACTTGACCTACTTGCCTAAATAGTTAAAAGGTTTGTCCAATTGAGAATAGGAATTGACCCTTTTCCCCAAATTTTCCGTTTGCAGTCGCTTTGTCTAATCCAAAACCATAGTCGAAACCTAGTAGTCCAAACATAGGAAGATACATCCGTACACCTACTCCAACAGCTCTGCGCAGCTCGAATGGATTGTATTCTCGAACTTTATTCCATGTATTGCCTGCTTCGAAGTATGTATAACCATAAACAGTTGCACTCGGATTCAACGATAATGGGTATCTCATTTCGATTGAATACTTCGCATATAAAGGATCTGCGTCATCCTGACTTCCGCCAGCACCATCACTTGATATTTCACCTTCACCATATCCTTTTTGTGGAATAATTTCTGTTCCATAAACCGCCCATGATCCAAATCCAGAACCACCAACACGGAATTGCTCAAATGGAGAGTATCCAACGTCTTTATTAAACAAGCCAATGATGCCGGTTTCAAAGTGTGGTACAAATACCAACTTGTCAACCGCTCTCACATACCAACTTGCGTTGAATTTCCATTTATGGTATTCAACCCATTTGTATTTTTCTTGCGCCGAAACAGTTGAGTAATCTTTCTTAGGACCCAGCTTCGAGTGTGGCAACGTAGCTTGAAGTGACAGCGAAAAGGTTGAACCTCCTTGCGGATAAATTGGGGCAGATGTCGAGTTTCTAGACAATATTGTATTGTAGGAGAAACTGTTCGAAATACCATCGGTATATCCAATTTCAGACGATCCAAATGCCTGCCAATTCTCTAGCTTATATTTTTGATAACTCAACGAATGACTCCATGTAAAGAAATCATCTGGCCACTTTAACAGTTTACCATAAACCATTGAAGCACCCGTTGTATGTAGTCTTTGTCTATTCGGATCATCTTTAACAGTAAAGTTCGCTTGACTCGTTTGACGTGAATAGAAAACACTGGTAGTTAAGGAGTTCGGTTTTTTGCCACCCAACCAAGGTTCTGTAAACGAAAAGTTATACGATTGATATGGTAAACCGTTCGACTGCGCACGTAGTGTTAATCGCTGTCCGTCCCCGGTAGGAATAGGGTTCCAGTCGCCTTTTAACATTTTTCTTGTAGAGAAGTTATTTAAGCTTAGTCCAACTGTTCCAACAAATCCAAAACCACCACCAAAGCCACCGCTGGCTTCAATTTGATCCGATGGTTTTTCAACCACTTTATATTCAATGTCAACTGTTCCATTTGCCGGATTTGGAATTGGATTAACGTCCAATTGCTCCGGGTCGAAATAAGTCAAAGCAGCCAATTCACGCATTGAACGCTGAATATCTGTGCGGCTAAATTTTTGTCCAGGTTTAGTTCGTAGCGCTCGAAGGATTACGAAATCACTCGTTTTGTCGTTACCTGTAATGATTACCTTGTTGATTGTTGCTTGTTTGCCTTCATAAATACGAATTTCAAGATCGATACTATCATTCTCTACGTTGGTTTCAACTGGACTAATATTGAAGAATAAGTAACCATCATCCATGTAAATACTTGAGATATCTAACCCCGAAGGGTTCATAAACAATCGGGTCTCTAATTTCGCTTGATTGAATACATCACCCCTACGAATGTTTAAAATGGTGTCAAGTCTACCTGAAGAGTGTTTGGTATTTCCTGACCATTCAATATTCCTAAAATAGTATTTCTTTCCTTCTTTCACCTTAAGGTGAAGGTTTACGCGGTTTGCGCTTACACGTGCAACACTATCTGTAACCAATTCAGCATCTCGGTACCCTAATGCCAGGTATAAGCTTTGAATGTTTTTCTTTTCAATGTCGTATTCACTTTGAATAAGTTTTGAGGATCCAAATGGGTTGAGCTTACCTTTTTTTTGTTTGGGTTTTATTACTTGTTTGATCCTTTGGTCTTTCACACTATCGTTGCCTTCTACGAAGATTTCTTGAACCTTAACCCGTCTTCCTTTTTTTACATAAATCCGTAGCATCTTAGAGTTAAATATGCTGGTGTCAACATCCGATGCTATATCAACGTTGGCATTGTAGAATCCTTTTTCAAAGTAATATGCTTCAATTTCCTTTCGGGTTTTGTCTATCAGGTTTTCAGTGATGATTTGACCTCGTTTAAGCGATATTTCATCTCGAATGTTTTTTGTCTCTGTTTTATTCAAGCCTCGAATAGAGTACTTAGAAAGTTTAGCGCGTTCTTGTAGTTGAATTAACAAGTAAATGGTATCAGCAGAGACACCGGTTATCAATATTTCTACATTCGAATAGATTTGTTGCCTCCAGATGGATTCTATCGCACGACTTATATCGTCACCAGGAATTTTGATTTTCTTCCCTGTACTAAGCCCGGAGATATGCGAAACGATGTTTGGGTCAAGCGTTACCGCACCTCGAACAGCCATGCCACCAACGATATAATCATTGGGGTGAGCGTAATCGATATCGATTGGATCGTTTTTCTCAATTTGTGCAAAGGCCGAATTCCCCGACAGAAATAAGATCAGCAAGGCACAAAGTCCCAAACCTATTTTGATAAATATGTGTTTAGCTAATTTCACTAATTTGTTCTCCTGTTTTTCCAAATCTTCTCTCTCTGTTTTGATAATTGGCAATCGCTTCATGCAAATGTGACTTGCGGAAGTCTGGCCAAAGTACATCGGTAAAGTAAAACTCACTGTAAGCCATTTCCCAAAGCAAATAATTGCTGATTCTGTGTTCTCCACTGGTGCGAATCATTAAGTCTGGGTCAGGGATTTTATGCGTAGAAAGTGATCCACTGATTAAATCCTCATTTATGTCTTCGAGTTCTATTTCTCCATTTTTATATCTTTCTGCAATACCTTTTACAGAATTAACGATATCCCATTTAGCACTATAACTTAGTGCAAGTATAAGCGTCATTCTGTTGTTGTCTTTGGTTGCTTCAATTGCCTGGTTTAGTTCTTCTTGGCAATCTAAAGGTAACGAATCGACTTGTCCGATAGTGGTCAGTCGTATTTGGTTTTTCATCAAGGTTCCTGTCTCTTTCTTGATTGTTCTAACCAATAACATCATGAGGGCATTAACTTCTATTTTTGGTCTGCTCCAGTTCTCAGTGGAAAAGGCATACAGAGTTAGATATTTAACACCTAGCTCTGCCGCTCCTTCCGTGATGTCTTTAACAGATTGAACTCCATGTTGGTGTCCGAAGATGCGAAATTTGCCTTGTTTTTTAGCCCAACGTCCGTTGCCATCCATGATAACAGCAATGTGCTTCGGAATCCGATTCAAGTCAAGCGCTGTATCGTTAGACATCTTACTTCCAGATAAAATCTCGTTTGTGCTTCGGCCAACAGGCTATTGGCGTAAGTCGGTATGTGATCGAGAAGGCAGCTATGAAATAAAAGTCTTTAATTCCAGGATCTCCCCGTTCATCGCCTGCGACACTTAAAGGTTCGCCGACACCTTCAACTTCCCAGCTTCTATCGGACATGTTTGCACTCACAGTACCAAACTGGTCACGTTGTTCTTGTAAATCCGGATAAACGGTACTTGCATCGTCAAGATAATCAGTGAATGTTTTTCTCCATGCCACTTCTAAACCTATGACAAGGTTTTTGTTAACGTTATATTTTACACCACCTCCAAATGGAATGGCGAGTTGAATTAGACCGTATTGTTCTTTGCTGGATTGACCTTCTGTTCTCAAGTCCCTCAAGGCAAAAGTTTGATCGTTAAAAATTGCTTTCGGGTTATGACGAAAAACTGTCAAGCCAAGTGTAACATAGGACGAAAAGTCTTTACTTAGTATTCTTGAACCAAATGGTAGAAAGTTGAATTCCAACATGTTGTTTACTTCCCAAATGTCTGATTCGAAACTAAGATTTCGAAATTTGTAGTCGGAGAAGTTGGCGTCAGACCCGCTAATTTTCGCATGTACTATTGAAGGCCTGTATGACCAATACGGTGTAAAATTGTACCTAATATGTACACCTTGAGCGAAGTGTGTTTCTTTCGGAACAATGTTAAATGCCAAGTCCCCATGATAGTTGCTTCCACCAACCAATACTCCGTATTCCCAGTTCTGCCCTTGAGCTGTAAACGTACTTGCGGATACTAGTATAAATATAGTTATGTAATGTAGGAATTTCCCCATCTAGGTTTAAAACGTGTTTCAGCTTATTTTGTTACAACATCGCAAAGATATTAATACAAATTTGAGTGTTGTAGTTTAACTGTATAAAAATGACAACAGTTTGAGATTACCTAAATGCTGGGCAAACCTCGCCAGACTTGATGATTTTATAGGTTAATGTGATTCCAAAAATGTTGTATAAATCACGCTTTGATTCGTCTCCACGAGCAAGTCCAGCAGCATTTTCAGAAGGACTCCTGTCTGCCATCGCCTTACTCATAGCGCCATATTGTGCTTCAAGAAAAACAAGCTCCGCATACTCACCACTTACATCATCCAAATAGTCGGTAAAGGTGATTCGTGTAGAATACTCTATTCCAAACGTCCAGTTTTGGTTAAGTTTAAATTTGACTCCAAGACCTACAGGAACTGCAAATTGAGTTAGGGAATATCTTTTAAGGTCATTGTATTCAGTAGTTTCTTGTCCTTCAGTCCCCAATGGTTGTAATTCTACCCAATCCTCATGTCGAGTCTCTAACGTTTCATAACTCTGATCATTGGACAAATTCTGCCAAGACGTAGGTTCATAAAAGAACTGAGCAGCTGGATTAAATTTAAAAACAGAAACTCCCCCCATTATGTAAGGAACGACGCCGCGCTTTTGACCAAATTCAAATGTGTTAAGGTTTAAATCAAATGCCGCGTGAAAGTCCCATATGTCACTTTCAAAGTGAAGGTTTCTATTACTTCGGCGTTCATCACTACTATACCATGAATCATAGCCGGAGAGCTTTCCGTAGTTTACACCTACATGAAATGAGAAACGCTGTACGGGGTTATACCGCACCAATAAACCACCGTTAGGGTGTATTCCTTGAGTTTCGAAGTACTTGTCTGTTAAATCGCCAGCATAATTACTGCCACCAGCCATTATCCCAAATTCTAGGGAACTCTTACGCGTCCACTGTTGCGCATTGGCAATATCTGCTACGGTCAATAATACTGCAGTCAACAGCACAATTATTCCACCTTTATTATATCGATTATTCATATTATTTGGAGAACCAACAAAGTAACACTAAATGCCTAATAATAACAAATTTAACGTCTTAACTTACAACGAGGTTCTGTGCTTGTTTCGTATAACACCAGATTCTTGGAATCACCGAAATGTTGCTTGAAAAGAAGACTATTTTTTTAATTCAATAATACTTTAGCGTAGTTGTCGTGTTTAAACCCAACTGCTACAACTTGTCCGTTTATTTCTAAAACAGGCCGTTTAATCATGGATGGGTTTTGAACCATTAACGCAATTGCTTTTGACGGATTTTCGCAACTGACTTTATCTTGGTCACTGAGTTTGCGAAAAGTTGCGCTTGCCTTGTTAAGTATCTTGTTTAGAGGGACTTGCTTTAGCCAATTGTCAATTATTTGTGGTTCGATGTCATTTGTTTTATAGTTGTAAAAACTCCATAATATCAAATTGTCATCCAGCCAGGTTTTGGCTTTTTTAATTGTGTCGCAGTTTGGTATTCCGTAAAGGATATAGTGCATGTTATACTGTTGTAATGTTAATTGAAAAGCGTACTAATCCATTCTTTGGCCTCAGCGATATTAACCGAAGTATTGTTCTTTGCTTTGTCCCATTTTTCTGCGCCATATTCCGTCGATATACGTTCCATGTATGAAGTGAATTGGGTATAGCTGGACATCATTTCATCTGACATTGGTACTTTCTGTACCCTTAAAATTGAATCCCACTCAATATTTCTGACGAGATGTGATACGTAATTCGCCATAAGCCGGTTTAATAGAACTGTTTCTTGCTTTTTTATTTTTGAAACGGCAGGCTCACCCTTATTAACTCGATTAATGAGTTCCTTTATACCATCCTTATGCTTGGAATTAATGCTATTACTGTTTTTTAATTTATGCAAAGTGGCAACCGCTTTAACATCTTTATTCTGTTCCAAATAGACATAGGTTTCAATTGCCCAAGTTCCCTCGTTATCGTATCCAAGTTTATTCGCATCATTTAAGAAAACTTCAAGATCAGGCACAGCACGCGCTTTGTCAGAGTCGTGCTCCATTTGGAGACGGTCAACAGCTCTAAAAAGATAGTTTAAACCATGTATTGCGGTGTATTGAATGGAATCAATATCTTTTAACTTGGGGAATAGGTAACCAATTAAAGGAAAGGTAAGAGATGAATCTTGTTCTATGAAATCAATGTTTTCGTTAAGTTCTTTTTCTCCTAGATAATAAAGACCGTTTTGCTGAAAGATAATTCCTTTGAACATTTTAGAAATTACCCTTAACTCACTATCAAGAATGTTTGAGTCTATGACTGCATTTGCCTCATACAACGAAAAAGATTTATTGAGCTTGGGTGTTGTTAGGGTTATAATGCTTAACACAGCATGCTCATTGCTTTCTTGCGCAAGCATATCCGGAATAGATGAAAACGAAATATTGGTATCTGGCAGGACTTTGGAGGAGTTGCACGCCACAACTAGCGGTAAATAATCGTCCTCATTTTTTTCTGACACAAATTTCTTCAGTCGCTGATACTGTTTTAACCATTTCGCAAAGTCTAAAGATGATTCTAATGAATCGGACGAACGCATCAAACTTCTAAACTCTTCTAAATCGTCTTTGCTCAGGCCAGATGAATCCTCATTTATCGTATCTGCAGCGGCTCGAATTTCTATTTGGAAAAGTTTGTAGGATAATACTGGAACGGATTCTAAAGTTTCATTAAGCTCATGATGGTCTTTTTCTATCATAGTCCCGAAAGATTGCTCATTCCCGAAAGCATAATTGTATATAAGTGCGCGCTCCAGTAATCGCTAACGACAGTCCAAAATTTAGTTTCTTTTGTCTAGCCCCCATAATAGTTTATTACGAATGGTTTTAGAATAGGAGTGATCCCCAAGACGGATCATATGAAACTTGAAACCCGCTTTTTTAACAGTAAGTTTAGTTCCTTTTGAGATTGTTTCAGACCGACTGTCGATGGTTACCAAAAAATCGTCTGATCTACCCTCAACTTCAAAAGAAAGGGTTTTGTTGTCGCCAATCACCAACGGTCTAATTGAGAGGTTGTGGGGAGCAATAGGGGTTAAAACCAGACTAGCAGAGCCAGGGTATATTATCGGGCCACCACAGCTCAGAGAATAGCCAGTTGAACCGGTAGGTGTGGCAAGTATAAGTCCATCAGCCCAGTAGGAGTTTAGGGTTTCATTGTCCAGCCGCGTATTTACTGTAATCATGTTGGAGGTGTCTTTCTTCTGAATAACAACGTCGTTCAAACCAAAAGGAAAGCCAGAAAACAGTTCTTTTTTGGACTGTAGCTCAATCACTGTTCGCTTATCGATCGTAAAGTCCTTACGGTTTAGGGCGACATAATTTGTTTCAAAATCTTCTTGTCGGCTGTTGGCAAGAAAACCAAATCGACCAAGATTAATCCCCAATACAGGTGTTTCAGTGTCACGCACGATACTCAAAGTGTCCAAAACTGTTCCATCACCACCGAGGCTAAATAATATATCAATTTCTCCTTTGCTTACGGAATTTACAATGGTGTCAAAATTATGGACATAACCCATGCTGGTTAGTTGAGCATGCAGGACGTGATGTACGGAAATGTTTTTGGTTTGATTTCTTAAAAAATCAAAAAAGGTCTTCACATAATCCAGCTGATTAGGATTAGCTAAATGTCTCGCATATACACCTACTTTCATTCAGTTGAATTAAAACGCTTTCTTAAAATGAATTTTCAGCCCAGAACGGTTCCAGTGGTTCCAGGAATATTCAAATCTAAACACTTTGTCGTAATAAAGGAGGGTGTTAATGCCCACGCCAAACCCATAAATGTCGCGCTGGAATCCATCATTGATTATTTGTGCTTGATCGTAAAACGCACTTATGTAGGTCTCAATGGGCATTGTTTTATACTGTTTAACAGGCATGTAACGTAGTGTTATATCTCGTTCGGGAATTATTAAATACCTCAGTTCAGCACGCAAAATTGCGAATTGGTCTCCAAGAAACATGTATTTTTCATACCCCCTAACATTATTTTTTACACCGACTGCCTTATTTAAAACATACGGCAATTCGGAATTTAATGCGTCTTGATACTTGTAAGATAGCGCGCTGTACATCCTATTAACAGGTAATGGCCGGTAAAAGTTAAGATCAAACCCTACGGAAGCGTACTGGGCATCGCCAAGTGTAATGGAAGCTCCAACATCCGCGTAAATACCGATTAGTGGGAATAATTTATTGTTTCGATTGTCGTATGATATATGATAGGCGAATGTGGTGAGCTGCTGATTGGATAAGTTATTGAATAAAAATTCGGGGTTTAAGTTATCCGTGACTACAGTGTCGGCAATATGTATCTGATTGTGATTCACTGATAAACCATGTCGTGTGTATAATCCAGGTCTATAAGTTAATTCCGTAACGCCAGAAAACTCTGTAAACATCGCTGTGTTTTTACTCCTGAAAAACTGCTCTTTATCGTCAGAAACACCGAATCGAATTTCGTTGTTAGACTTATTTCTAACGTCTATTGTAAAACCAAACTTCTTGTCATTACCGATGTAAGGTGCCGCGTATTCGAAACCTAAAATGTCGGTATATCCAGTCCCTATGGTAGCTTTTAATGTATGATTTAGTCCAAAGAGATTGTATTTGAATACATATAAACCAAAATTGGTTCGATACGGATCAAAGTCGAATGTAGACCATTGGTTTATATTCCTGTCTGCAAACTCGACATATGGAATTGGCCATAAATACCACTTTTCAATTACTTCAATATTGACAACAATCGTTTCGTTTATTACAACGGGTTCGATAGTTATGTGATTGAAAAGATTTAGGTTTTTTATATTATTAATCGATTGCGGTATTTCATACTCAACCAACTCGAACAACGACATCAAGTCACCTTTGGCGAAGGTTAGTTCTCGCATAATTACGGACGGCTTGGTTTTTGTATTTTTTGTGGTGACATTTATTTCAGCCACTATCAGTGTATCAGACTGAATAGAAGAAAATGCGTTTTGAGAAACACAAAGAAAAAATAGACCGAAAACTAAGGTGTTAAATTGCAATCAACAGTGCTTAATGCTTCAAATATCGAGATAATTTATCAAGGATTTGTAGCGCTCTTCAAACTGGCTGTCTGATTGTTGATTAATCTGATTAAGTAAGGTATATCCATTTGATTGTAGGATATGTACGATGTTGTCAATGTGTCGAATGTTTAGCTTTATTAAAACATCTATGGTCTGATTTCCTTCTGGTTGCCAAGTCCACAAGCCGAGAAGTTTGCCATCTTCGACCTCAATTAATCGGCCAATCTCAGAAATAGAGTAGTTGAAAAAGTTACATCGCAAAAGAATAACAGATCCATCGCTTTGCGCCGTTGTACTTTGACCTAGCCCATGGATGATATCTCTACTCCATATCAATCCAAGATACTCTTTATCCGAAGTTATTGCTAAAACATCAAATCGATTGTTTGACAATAATTGAACGCCGGCAATTACAGAATAATTTGAGTCTAACGTAATTGGTTCTTTACCATAATGCAGCGTATTCAACAACTGCTTGCCATCAAGTGACTCAAGCGTTGTGTTCAACGCATAACCAAGCAATTCTTTGTTTTCAACGATTGGTAAATTTCGAACGCCAAAATCATTCATCATCAATAGAGCGTACTCTACAGTGTCCGTGGTCTGTAAACTCGGAATATCATTTGTTATGAAATCGCGTACTATCATGGATATCTACAAAACGAAAATATGGTTTATTAGTTTCAATCAGTTCAAAAGTTTTACCATGCTATGCCAATTCTCAATCATTTTTATTCCGTGTTGCGTAAGGATAGCTTCAGGATGAAACTGAACACCCCATATAGGTAGATGCGTATGAGTTAGAGCCATTACTTTATGGTCATCAGAATAAGCGATAATATCTAAGTGCTCATTTTCGAAATCGGATAGGACCAAGCTGTGGTATCGGCACACCTCAAAAGTAGGTGGTAACGACGCGAAAAGGGCATGGCCTGTATGGTTTAGGATGGATACTTTTCCATGAACCGGCACATCCATTTGTTCTAATATAACCCCAAAATGAACGCCTAAAGCTTGATGGCCTAAGCAAACACCCAGGATTGGTTTGGACAAGTAAAACGTATCAATTATCTGCATTAGAGCACCTGCTTTGTCAGGTGTCTCAGGACCTGGGCCCAAAACAATCCCATCAAATTCGAGGGACTTAATTTCATCAATAGTATGGGTGTCATTTTTAATCACTATGACGTCCGCACCACTCTGTTCTAGATAGTCTTTCAGGTTATATGTGAAAGAATCGTAGCTGTCAAAAAGGAGAATTTTAGACATCGATGATTATTGAAGAGAGAAATGATAATTCATTGTGATGCTAATATAGCTTGCGCATAATTCTCCCAACTTAAGTTAGAGGCAATTTTAGCAACATTTTCTCTTGGTAGTGGATTGTCAAGATAATGATTCATGACGTTTGACATTGATATAATATCTTGATCTTCTGCCAAATAACCATTGTAACCTTCTTTGATGGTTTCTGGGAAGTGACCAACTTTTGTAGCTAGAATCGGTAATTTAAAATTGTAACTCAAAGATTCAATGCCAGAAGGTGTTGCAGTTAAGTAATATAGTACTACGCAATCACTTACTTGGAAATATTTATTTACATCTTCGTTTGGAATGAATGAATTAAAAACCACACATTTATCTTCAATTCCCAACGATTTAATTAACTCTAATGGGCGATAGTTTTGTTCATCGTCTGACTTGGATAAAAATAACTTTTTTGCGGTGCTGAATAGCATGGTTTTAATCTTGGTCGACCATTTGGTTGCGTCAAGGGTATTCCAAAAAGATTCTCCGCAAATTAGTAGACTCACGTCATCTCTGTGCTCAGCCATTTTGGCGAAAGCCTCTATTGTTTGGTGAAGGCCCTTGTATTTCCTGATAAATCCGAAAAACAAAAAGACATGTTTTCGGAGGCCATGTTCTTTTTTAAATCCTTCAATATCGAATTCGTCGTCTGGCTGGAACAAGTCATATATGGGATGATAAAGTTTAATTACCGTTTGTGATTTGTCACCATCATTTCGTTTCCCATCATAGACCAAATGAAATGGTTTTTTAGGATAAAACGCCTTAAGTTCTTCAAACGTTTTTAAACTATGCACCAAGTACGTATCTGCATTTCCAATCCCAATAGAAAGAAAGAAACGATCAATTTTGCTTTTCTCTTTTTGCAAAACGAAATGCAAATCGACAATAATTTCAACTTTTGAATTTCTTTTAAGCCAATTTATTATACGACCAACGGGTAATCCTTGTATGGCAATTGACCATTGAATTACGATTTTATCGGCACCGAGTGATTTTACCAGTTTGGCTGTTTTAAGCCAGCTCATTGGATTGTTGTAGTTGGTAAGGTAGGTTACTTCTATGTTCGTCCCTTCCAACAGATCCGCTTTAGAAGATTTGTCGACGAACTCTCGTGGGACAATAGCAGGGTATTGCTGGGTCCATGAAACGATATGCACCTTGATGTCAGGTATTTTGTCAAGCGCTTTCGCCAACGACGTATTGTAGTTGGAAATGCCACCTTTAAACATTGGCCCTGGACCGAAGCAAACTATCGTTTTAGCCATTCTTGATTCCTGCTCTAGCGCGTTCTAAGGCTTTATTGTACATCCGTAGCATTCCTTCTTCTGTACTTATTTTGGCTTCCCACCCAAGGGTTTCTTTTACAAAATCCATATTACAGTATCTGCTGTGAACGCCAACCGGCTTGTCTAACAATTGCTTTATTTCTGGCTCGTATCCTGCGAATTTTGCAAACAAGTCTATAATCTCCCTAAAAGAAGTCAGCTTGCCCATACCAATATTAATTGCAGTTCCGTCGTGAATTTTGTCCATAGCGAGGAGGATGCAATCGAGGACGTCGTCTATGTGGACGAAATCTCGACCTTGATGACCTGTTCCCCATACTTCAAACGGGTCTTCTTTATACGCAGCGCGTAAAGCTATAGCAGGCACCGGGTAACTTAAGTCTTGGTCTTCACCATATCCCGAAAATGGGCGGATACAGGTTATTTTAACACCATAATGTTTTGCAGCGATATGTGCCAAATACTCCCCTGTTAGTTTACACCAACCGTAAGTCATGTCGGGTTGCCCCATATTATTGAAATCTATGTCGGATTCACTCAAGGCGATGGCTCCGGATTCAGTCTGTTTTGAAACAGGATATGCCGCACTGCTACTTGGATAAAGGACTCTATCTGGTTTGCTGTTGCAAACCCATTGGAAGAACTCGGCATCAATGCTTAAATCTTGTGCAACCATCATCGGGTCACCGTCAATTTTTAAACGACCACCAACTATCGCTGCAAAGTGAAAGACGTCACTAAAGCGTTCAATTTCAAAGCCAAATTGAGTAAAATAGTTTGGGTCACTTTGGAAATTGCGAATTACTTCTCGAACATCACAATTGAAAAACAATACACGTCTATCTTTTCCATAAATTTTTGCGCCGTTTATTCCCTCAACCATAGGCTCTGAAAACCAGGTCTCTGGTGCGGTGCCTATAGACAGGTCATCAACGATTACGATATTGTCGTTGGTTGTTGTGAATAATCGGTTGGTCATGTTCTTCCCGACAAACCCGCAAGCTCCTGAAATGAAATGTGTTTTGGTCATTTAAGCGACATTAAGTAGTTACATTTTTAAAGACGTACAAATGTAAGAATTAGTGCCTAAGTTGCCGTTGTAAACGAACAAAAAAGCCGTTGTCAACTGGCAACGGCTTTGAAAATATTTTTGAATTATGTTTACCACTTTGATGTGTCGAAACCAGTGTCTTTTCGATCTCGATATCTTCCTCGATCATTACGTTTGTTGTCATAACGGTTGTTAGACCTTGGACGATCATCGGTGCGGTAGTTGTTTCCACTAGATTCTGGTTTTGGATCAGACTTCTTCACAACGATCGTGTTTCCATCAAACTCAGTGTCGTTTAAATCTTCTATGGCTTGCATGCCATCCTGGTCTTTGGCCATCTCAACGAAGCCAAAACATTTCGATCGACCGGTATCCCTATCCATAATAACTTTAGTGGTGACTACCTCGCCAAAGCTGCTAAAAAGTTCTTTTAATCCATCGGCGTCTGCACCAGGACTAAGTTTTGCTACAAAAATGTTCATTAATTTAAAATTATAGACGAGCAATTTTTTACATGGATGTTCTTAGCTCTTAAATGTATGGCTAAACTGTTTTCATGATAACTACTAATCGTTACAAAAATACAAGTTATTCTGTTTACTCAACAGATGAAGTGGAGACTAAATTATAAGTTTAATTCTTTGCGTTGTTCTGGGCTAATAGGTGACGGTGCGTCTATCATCACGTCTCGTCCCATGTTGTTTTTAGGGAACGCAATTACGTCACGTATTGAATCCGTACCCGTCAGAATTGCACACAATCTATCGAAACCAAACGCGATACCACCATGTGGAGGAGCGCCATATTCGAAAGCGTTTATTAAAAAACCAAATTGAGCCTTCGCTTCTTCTTTCGAGAACCCTAAAAGGTCAAACATTTTTTGCTGAAGTTGTTTATCGTGTATCCGAATTGAACCACCACCTACTTCCATACCGTTTATTGCCAGGTCATACGCATTAGCCCTAATTTTTTCTGGGGCAGTGTCAATCAAAGATAAATCGTCAATAATTGGACTGGTAAATGGGTGGTGCATTGCGTGGAACCGTTTAGAATCTTCATCCCATTCAAGTAGCGGAAAGTCAACGACCCAACAGGCCTTGAATGATTTTGGATCCCTAAGTTCCAGTATATTTCCCAAATGCAACCTTAACTCATTCATTTGTTTCTGAGTCGTTGTTAATTCCCCACTCATTACAAAAATGATATCCCCTGCTTTGGCATTGCATACAGTAGCCCATTTAGCGAGTGCGTCCTGGTCGAAAAATTTGTCAACTGAAGACTTAAAAGTTCCGTCTGGATTTACACGACAATAGATTAAACCTTTGGCCCCAATTTGAGGGCGCTTGACGTAGTCGGTGATCGCATCAATTTCTTTTCGTGTAAAAGATGCGGCCCCTTTAGCGTTTAAAGCTACAATGGATTCAGCATTGTCGAAAATTCCAAAGCCGCTCCCTTTTGCGATGTCAGTAAAGTAGCTCAAAGTCATACCGAAACGCATATCTGGTTTGTCAGAACCGTAGCGCTCGAATGCTTCAGCATACGTCATTACAGGTATTTCTCCAAGATCGTAATCAACTGATCCAGCAAACAACTCTCTCACCATTTGTTCAAAGGTTTCAAGAATATCCTTGCGCTCTACAAATGTCATTTCGCAATCGATTTGGGTAAATTCTGGCTGTCGATCTGACCTAAAATCTTCATCTCTAAAGCACTTTACGATTTGATAATATCTGTCTAATCCAGATACCATAAGCAATTGCTTAAATGTCTGAGGAGATTGTGGTAAAGCGTAGAATTGGTCTTCATTTAACCTTGATGGTACAATGAAATCGCGTGCACCTTCAGGCGTTGATTTAATTAAATATGGTGTTTCAACCTCAATAAAGTCTTTGCTATCTAGATAGTTTCGAATCGCTTTATTCGCCGCATGACGAATCAGTAGTTTTTCTTTTACAGGATTTCGTCTAATGTCTAAGTATCGGTATTTTAAACGTATTTCTTCACCACCATCGGTATCATCCTCAATTGTGAAAGGCGGTGTCAAAGAAGGATTAAGGATTTCTAATGAATCAACCGCAATTTCGATATCACCAGTGCCAAGGTTGAGATTTTTGTTGCTCCGTTCTGTCACAACGCCTATAACTTTAACCACAAATTCACGTCCAATCGAACGCGCTTCTTCGAGCAAATCTTGTTTGTAGTTTTCGTTAAAGGAAAGCTGAGTTAGTCCATATCGATCACGTAGATCTATAAATGACATGCTACCAAAATCTCGACGGCGTTGTACCCATCCACAGAGAGTAACGGTTTTGCCGGCATCAGTTAAGCGCAGTTCTTCACAATTGTGTGACCGAAGCATAGTTTTATTGCGTTTTTTAAGAGAAGCCGCAAATATAAGATGCTCTAAAGTTGAAATAGTAATTAAACAAGGATTGTTGTACGTATATCGCTACATTTTTACAAGTGTAATATGTAAAGTGAATGGTTCGTACAAAGAATCTACATGTTTCCCATAGGAACTCTAGTTTTCCCTTTTGTGCTACACGTTTTTGGCCCCATGCATGCGCATAAAAAAAGAGATAAGAATAAAATGGCCAGAACTGATTTTAAGGAAGTAGATTTCATAATGTCTCTTTTAATTGGAAGTGTTTTATATAATACGAACTGAATCGCGTTTTATTTTAAATTCTTTTGAAGGGCTTTGAAAAACAGGTCTGGCATCTCCCCTTTAGTCGCCATTGTGTAATCAGAATATGCACATGGTATGATTATGTTTTTAGCACTTGTCAGCCCAGGTATTTCCATCCACCAACGTTCGGTGCGTTTGCTTTTGTAAAAGACCACATCAGGTTCATTCTGGACCATTGTGCAGCGATATTTTAAAAATTCTTTGTGCATTTCTGGATGATCTCCTTTGCGATTATAGAATCCATCTAAGAAATACCATATCATTTGCGCACCCAGTTTTGAAGTGGTGTTTCGATAATCAAATTCTGGATTTAACTCAAAGATTCCGAAACTCCTCATTTTTTCGGATATACCGGCATACCAACACAATTGGCACGCTTCTTCACTCGTGAGACCGCTTGGATTGTTGTCGTGGTTTCCAGGGGCATCACTTTGTTTAATTGCGCCGATATCGAATAAAGTCATATCGGTGTTTCGCAAAACAGGTTCAACATCAGATAGGCTTGATCGTAATATGCCAAGGCGTACCGGATTGAAATATAACTTACGTAACATGCTAACAGCCTTGTCTTGCACGTAATGTGTCTGGTATCCTAAGGTGTTTATATTGAATAGAAAATTTGGTTCATGCAGACATATTTTGTTCAGAAATGCATGGTTAGATAAATCTATTCTTGGAGAAATTATTGTTGCTTCTAAATTCTTAACAATTTTCTGAAATGCTGCAAATTGGCCAAATCCCAACTCTTTAGAACCTCCTAGAATTATTGGAACAATACTGTTCGACATCAAGGTTTTACATACTTCTTGAAGCGCAAATTGCGTATCGTTAAAGGTCTTCCCAGCCTCAATATTGCCTAAATCAACAATCTTTGCGGTGCTTGATGACGCTATTAAGGGGTATAATTCCTTTCTGATTTGATTGGGGGCTAAATTGGTTTCTTTATTTGAAGTATTTCGACCTTCCAGTACACCAACGATTGCTATGTCCGCCTCTTCCCAATCCGGAAAGATCGAAACGTGTTTGGTCAGTAAATGACCGATAGTGCCAGGGTCATTTTGCTCCTTAAAGTAGTCAGGTAATGGACTTAAAAAATATTCCAAAAGTGTTATATGTAACTGGTTATTGGCAAAAATAAAGTTTCTTTGACCATCGAAATTTATTATGGTGTTTGTAACTGGTGGAACAGGTTTAGTTGGTAGTCACATTATTTGTCAATTGCTATCAGATGGTTACAAAGTTCGCGCACTGTGTCGATCAACTTCAGATAAAGCGTGGTTTTATAAAACTGCAAAATGGTTGCTTTCGACTGAATATACACAGGCAATTACAAAATTAGAATGGTTTGAGGGGGATGTTACCGATGTTGTTAGTCTAATAGACGGTGTTGCTGGCTGCACGCAGGTGTACCACGCTGCCGCTGTTGTGTCTTTTGCTAAAAGCAATGAGGAGATATTAAGAAATATTAATATAAACGGTACTGCAAATGTTGTAAATGCTTGTTTGGGTACTTCACCACATATTGACTTGTGTTTCATTAGTTCGACAGCTTCTATAGGCGGGGTGGAGAAAAAATTGTTAGATGAAACGGCGGGGTATAATAACGATCAAGCCAACAGCTACTATAGTGTAACAAAATATCTAGCTGAACTTGAAGTCATAAGAGGACGTGAAGAAGGTTTAAACGCCTCAATTATTAACCCAAGTATTGTCTTGGGCTACGGTAATTGGAATCAAGGATCTGCGAAAATTATCAAGAACGGTAAAGTAGGATTCCCTTTTTATACGGACGGAAGTAATGCGTTTGTTGATGCACGGGACGTAGCGAAAGCGTCTACACTGCTTATGGAGAATAAATGTTTCGAAGGGCGGTATTTATGTGCTGCTTGGAATCGAAAGTTCGTTGATTTGTTTAAAAAATTAGCGACTGAGTTTGATTCAAAACCACCCCGCATACATGTCATAAAATGGATGGCTGAAGTTGCTTGGAGACTGGCCGCGGTTCTTAGATTTTTTACGGGTACCGGTATAATTACCAAAGAAAGCGCATCTGCTGGAATGAAAAGTCGTAGTTATTCATCAGAAAGGTTAGAAAGAGCTGTGTCATTTAACTTCCGAGATTTTGATCAGGCACTGAGCGAGATTTGCGAAGCTTATAAATCGGAGTAAAAAAAAAGGTCGTTTCAAATAGAAACGACCTTTTGTAAAAGTTTATCAGGTTTTAACCTTCTGTAGATTCTCCTGCGTTTTCTTCAGTTGCTTCTCCTTCTTCACCTTCCTCATCTTCACCAGCAGCCTCAGATTGAGCAGCTCTAGTTACAACAACAGAAACGACAGTATTTTCTAGAGTATCTCGTAATTGTATTTTTGGTACACTTAGGTCTCTCACTCTAACTGATTTTCCAATTTCAAGCCCTTCAATAGACACTTCAACGTCATCAGGGAAATCTTGGATTAATCCAGTAACTGCAAGTTTTCTAATTTTTATCTGCAGCTTTCCACCACCTCTTACTCCTGGGGAGTTTCCAACTACGCGAATTGGAAGTTTGAGGTCTACTGGCTTGCTCAAATCCAATGCATAAAAATCAGCATGGATGATCGCTTCGGACGTTGGGTGAAACTGAATGTCCTGTAATTTGGCAATTACTTGGTTTCCTCCGATGTCCAAACGCACAACATACGTGTTTGGTGTGTATACCAGGGTTCTAAAATCTGATTCATACACAGTAAAGTGTACATTTTCGTCTTGTCCATATAATACACATGGAACTTGACCATTAGCACGTACTGCTTTAGTAGCAGATTTTCCAAGACCCTCTCTCAAGTCGCCTTTGATAGCAATTGTTTTCATTTTTATTGAATGTTCTTATTTTAATCCTAATTTAGATTGATACGCGTTGTCAATATTAAACAACGAGCTTATTGAGCCATATTCACAAACGTTGCGAATGGCGTTCGCAAATAACCTATCGACCGATAAGGTCTTAATTTTTGGTGATTCTTTTTTAAGTGGAATTGTATCTGTTACGACTAACTCCTTTAAAGCCGAGTTTTCAACTGTCTGATGGGCATCCCCAGATAGAACGGGATGCGTACAGACTGCGCGAACAGATAGAGCTCCTTGGTCCATCAATAGTTGTGCAGCCTTTGCCAAGGTATTTGCAGTATCGCAGATATCATCAATTAGTACAACGTTTTGGCCTTTTACATTTCCAATTACGACCATTGAAGCCACTTCGTTAGCTCTTTTTCTTTCCTTGTCGCAAATAACCATGTCGCAGTTCAACACTTTTGCAAATTCTCTGACACGTTTTGTGGCGCCTACATCTGGAGCAGCGAGAACCAAGTTGTCTAAGTTTAAACTCTTGATATAAGGTATGAAAATCACCAATGAATCCAGGTGGTCAACAGGAATATCAAAAAATCCTTGTATTTGAGGAGCGTGTAAATCCATGGTCATGACGCGATCCGCACCTGCTGCATGCAATATGTTTGCAACCATTTTCGCCCCAATCGGTACACGTGGTTTGTCTTTTCTGTCTTGACGCGCCAAACCGAAATATGGAATAACCGCCGTAACCATGTGTGCACTTGCCCTTTTTGCGGCATCAATAAAGAGCAAAAGCTCCAAAAGATTGTCTGCGGGCGGAGTAGTGGACTGAATGAAAAACACGTCGCAACCACGCACAGATTCGTCTATACTGGGTTGAAACTCACCATCGCTATAACTGGGAATAGATACGTCACCAAGTGCAAGACCATATGAATAGGCGATTTTCTCAGCAACTGAGCGGCTACTAGAACCACTGAATATTTTTACTTTGTTTATTAAAGATGGCATAATATCGTTACACTTTCACCAGTCAAAAGTACAACTGGTTATCATAAACGTGTCAGTTTAACTGACATATTGTTGCCCGAGAAGGATTCGAACCTCCACAAGCTGTACCAAAAACAGCTGTCCTGCCATTAGACGATCGGGCAAATAAGGGTGCAAATTTAGCAATAGATAAATTAAACCGTAAACTTTTTTGAAGAATTTTTAGTTGGCTACTTCGCTGATGAACTGTATGCGAAACAACTGCATTTCATCATGAGTGAAGTCTCCTTCAAACTCATTGACTGCTGCGTCTAAGTCGTTGTCTTCAGCTGAACGGAAATAGTC
>JBLING010000008.1:0-22661 GCA_047639155.1 bacterium | reverse complement strand
CAGACAATTAATCTATTTTTGCAGACTTTTTTGAATGGCTAAATAATATGAGCACACAAGAAAACTTTATTGATTTCACCTTTTCAGATATTCTAACTTTTATCCTGCGTTGGAAAAAACATCTAATCATCATTGGAATAATTGCCGCAGTTGTTAGTGCTGTCGGATCCTATCTTATCACTCCCAAATATGAGGCTGAAGTTGTATTCTACCCCACCACGGTAAACTCCATTGGTAACGCAATGTTCACAGATTTAAACAAACGTGAATCAGACGTATTAGACTTTGGGGAAGAAGAAGAAGCTGAAAATGCGTTGCAGATTCTTAAATCGGATAAGCTGTCAAAACGAATTATTCAAAATTTTGATTTGATGAAGCATTATGAAATTGATCCACAAGGGTCGTTCCCTCGAACAAAGCTTCAAGAAAAAATGAAAACAAACCTGTCCTACAATAGAACGAGGTATCTGTCCATTTCCATTAAGGTGCTTGACGAAGACCCTGAGATGGCTGCGGTTTTAGCAAATGGCATTGCAGCTGCGTATGACTCTGTAAAAACCGAGATACAACGAGAAGTTGCTCGAGAAGCCTTCGCGATTGTAGATGAAGAGTTCCGTAATAAAGAAAAAGAAGTCTGGGAATTGAAACTTGGATTACAAAAACTGGGTGAAAAGGGAATCTTAGATATTGAAAAGCAAGCCCAGTCCATTACCGAAAGTTTATACGGTATGAAAGCAAGTAATTCGAGCAGCCAAGCGCGAATAAAAGAGCTGCAATCCGAAAAAGATACGCTGGCAAAATATGGTTCTGAATACACCAATCTATACGAAACGCTGATTTTAGAACTAGAAGAATTAAGCATGCTGCGTAAACGGCAGAAAAAATCTAAAGTCGACGTAGAAAAAACACTTCCACATAAATTTGTTGTTTCCAATGCAAGTGCACCAGAGAAAAAGGCGCTACCAAATCGCAAATTGATAGTTTTACTTGGTACAGCATCAACCTTGCTTCTCGCGTGTGTTTATTTATTATTCATCGAACAACGAAAGAAAATCGCGGCTTAAACCATCATGGTTAGCAAGCTTCATGTAAGGTGGTTCTATGGAATTGGGTTACTCTTCTTGTTACTCAATGTATTCTGTTTTGCGTTCGATTTCTATTACATCGCAGCGTTACCTTTAATTCCAATTTTCATCTATTTACTCTTTCACCATACTGATAAAATCATTCTTTTTTTGGCTTTCGCAACTCCTTTGTCAATCCCATTTAAAGACATAGGCGCTGGCATTGGACTTTCGCTCCCAACGGAACCCTTAATTGTACTATTATTTTTTGGGGTTCTCTTCAAATTGGTTAGTGGCAAAAAGTTTGAAATGCGGATTCTTAAAAATCCGGTTGTGGTTATTGCGCTGTTGACTATGTTGTGGTTGTTCATAACTACTATAACTAGCACACACCCGTTGGTCAGTTTTAAATATTCATTGTCGTACACATGGTATATACTGGTGTTTCTCGTATTGTTAACGCACTTTTTCAAGTCTGAGAAAGCAATGACTTTATTTGTTTGGTTGTTCTCAATCGCTACTGTAATCCTTACATTGTATACACTTAAAAATCATGCCGCTGAAAGTTTTACGCGACTGTATGCATACACCGCTATGCGGCCGTTTATTCCAGATCATGGCATGTACGCGGCAGCGATATCATTCGCACTACCTCCAATGTTGATTATTGGATTGTTTGGACGAAAAATGAAAGTTTCCTGGTTTTGGACTTTTGTTGCGTTGGGTATGGCACTGGTAATTGCCGTTGGCGTTATTTTCTCGTTTACACGCGCATCGTGGTTGAGTTTGATAGTTGCCTTTGGTGTATTTGCCCTTTTGATGGCCAAAGTCAAATTCAAGACGGTTATCACGGTTGGAGTTAGCTTTCTTGCTGTTTTCCTTTTATTTCAAGCCTTTATTTTTTCTGAGTTGGCAAGAAATAAGCAAGATTCAGATGATGATATTGGTTCACATTTACAATCCTTCAGTAATGTCAGCACCGACCCTTCAAATTTAGAACGACTGAATAGGTGGAGTTGTGTGTATCGGATGTTTTTAGATAAACCGATAACAGGCTTTGGACCGGGCACATATACATACGAATATGGCATTTATCAATTGCCACACGAAATGTCGATTATCAGCACGCATGCTGGAGATTTAGGTAACGTGCATAGTGAATACCTTAGGCCATTTGCTGAATCAGGTATTTTAGGTGGGATATTATGGATTGCCCTTGTATTGGCCACAATGCACCAGGGATTTCAGGTCTATTATGAAGCAAATAGCCACAGAATTAAAGGATTGGTTTTAGGTGCTTTACTTGGTTTAGTGACTTACTTCATCCACGGATTTCTCAATAACTACAGTGAGTTTGACAAAATAGCCGTTCCGATGTGGGGTTTTATTGCCATGATTATTGCGGCTAAGACCTATCATATGGATGATAATTCAAACAAATTGACTCAAAAGGCGCCTGACCTCAACGAAAGTCAAGATACAAAAAGTGCCTAAAAGAGAAGGAGCAGCTTCACAGCTGCTCCTTCAGACCCTAATTGAATGAATATGAATTATTGTGTGTAATCAGTTTCTTTCAATTTCTACTACTATTATGATGAAATCACATTCCACCTAGTATATTCCAGAATTCGTACCCAACAACAAATTTTGTTCGACGAAAGTCGTTAATCACTGACAATGTGATACTTATGAATTATATATGTTAAATTAGACACAAAGATAATGCCCTAATTGTTATACACTACGCTTCCTTAATCGACGTATCTGATGTGCGATAAAACAGGATAAGCTCGTCTAAATAATCACCAGATAGAGATAGGTTTTTTAGTTCAAACTGGATTTCTGGGCCCTTGTGTTTTTGATAAATCAAGGTATCTCCTTTTACAATATCCACTTTTTCCAGTTCAATCCAACCAAAGTGCTTGCCCTCTATTGTGATGCCATGCAATGTAATTTCGATTACAGTCTGATTACGTTTCCAAATCGTTTTTAACGTATAAATGAGTCCAGCAAATCCAATTAAGAACAAGGCGCCAGCTATCATCCGCAATGTATTGTCGGTTTGATAAACAAACAGCAACAGAAGTCCAGTTAATACAACAACTTCAAACAACAACATCCACAACAAACTTGAGAAGCGATAGTGAACGATTACAGGTCGTTTATGCGCATAGCGCTCTTTAGCATCCTTTAGATATTCTTCTTTTACCGCAGACATTCTAGCGTCGAAATCTTCACGGTATTGCAGTTTTTTTGCCTTCCCCCAGAATGCAAATTTTTCTTTCCAAGCTTGTTTTAGAAAAGAAGACTTAGCCATCTCAATTGCGGTTTTAGGATTCACAGTGTTCGCAGCCATCCACGACTTCCAAGTGCCGATGCGTATCAACGACCAGATGGAACAAAACAAAGCGATACTTGCAAAAACAATTGCTGCCCATTCGATTGGGAAGCCCATTTGTACTGTTGCATAAGTAAGTCCTACAAAGGACAAAACAACCACAATTAGTGGCCAAATACGCACTTGCCACAGACCTTTCCGAAACGCCTTATTGGCTGAGACTAAATTACTTTTTCCCATTTTGACCTCCTAAGTGCGGGCACGATTTTAGGGTAGATGTACCTTCGAAAGGCACATGTTCTTTTTGATAACCAAAACAGTCCGCTAATGTCTTGGTATAATTTGCATCGCCCATGCTTATTTCAATATCCTCCATTGTAAATTGACATGGATGCTCATGACCAACGGCCATTGATAACTCTAACAGTTCCTTTCTAAAAGCTTTGACATAATTACTAAAGCGGTCTGACTTCAAGGGAATATTTATCCCAGATTGCAGCCATTTGTTTTGGGTGGTTACACCAGTAGGACATCTATTTGTATGGCAAACTTGCGCTTGAATACACCCAATACTCATCATTGCTTCTCGAGCAACGTAAATTAGGTCAGCACCCAGAGCAAATGCTTTTGCACCTTGGGCAGGTAAACCCAACTTACCTCCAGCAATCCAAACAATACGTTCAGTTAGTTTCTTCTCTTTAAATAATTTGTAAACCGAGCTAAAGGCGTAAAACAGTGGCAAAGATACGTGATCTGCAAAACTTGGGGGCGCGGCTCCAGTTCCACCCTCACCTCCGTCAATGGCTATAAAATCTGGTCCGATTCCACGTTTTTTGATTTGTTCAGCCAAATACTCCCATTGCTCCAATCGACCAACAGCTGCTTTAATACCGACTGGTAATCCCGTTCGCTCTGCAATTGTTTCAATCAAATCGAGCATGTCATCTATCCCAACAAATGCCGTATGAAATGATGGAGAAATCACATCACTACCCATTGAAACACCTCGAATTCCGGCAATTTCTGTCGTTATTTTTGATGCAGGCAAAACGCCTCCCTTTCCTGGCTTTGCCCCTTGAGATAATTTGATCTCTATGGCTCTAACAAACGGGTTTTTTTCTACGATTTGAACTAACGTTTCGAGAGAAAACGAACCATCTGGGTTACGTACTCCGAAATATCCCGTTCCGAATTGAAACACTACGTCTGCGCCATTGCTGTGATAGATAGAGAGACCACCTTCACCCGTATTTTGGAAACAGCAAGATTTCTGCGCACCTATATTCAATGACTCTACAGCTTTTGCCGATAATGACCCAAAACTCATTGCCGATATATTTATTATAGACTGTGGGCGATATGGCTTCTTTCGTTTGTTGTATTCTCCAATAACTTTTGCACAAGGCACAAAATCACGGTGACCAAAGTTTGGATGGTTTTTCTGCATCCTGTACCCAAAAAGACTAGGTTTGATAAAGTGATAACTTGCCTGATGAATATCTGCATCTGTACCAAAACCCTGGTAATTATTTTCTTCTTTGGCACTTGCATAAATCCACGATCGTTCTGACCGATTAAAAGGCAGTTCTTCACGATTATTAGCCACAATGTACTGACGTATTTCTGGCCCGATTTTCTCCAATAAATACCTAAAATGACCAAGTACCGGGAAATTGTGACTTATCGTGTGTTTGCGATTAAAGAACACATCTCTGACAACAACCAGGATTACGGCTAGTAGGATATAAACCCACCAAGGAATATTTGCAAAAAAATTAATTACCGGCTCCATAATAAGGACAACTATCGAGGCCGCAAGTTACTTAATTTACATGCCGTTTGTCCAAATTTTCCAAGAAGCTTCTGCCTGAGAAACGAGCATTTCATAACCGTTTTTGATTCGTGCTCCACGCCTCAATCCTTCATATAGAAAGCTTGATACTCGAGGGGCATAAACCAAATCAATCAATATATTTTTTGGGCCGATAATGCTATACGGCAAATTGGGCTTTGTTCCCCTATTGTGTGCCATACCCAAAGGTGTCGTATTGATTATAACTGGGTACTCCGTTAAAATATGATAGTCAATTTGGTGATATTTTATTTGTGCTTTGTCCGCATTTCTTGACACTTGAACAAACTGATGATTTCTTTTATTCAAAACATAAATTATTGCAGATGCTGCTCCGCCTGTACCAAGTACAAGGCATTTGTCGTTTTTTAGCTTTAAGCTATCAAGCGTCGCTTCAAACCCAATAATATCTGTGTTGTACCCATTTCTCCCATGCTTGGCTATGTGGATTGTATTAACGGCATTCAAGGTTTTTGCCTGTAAATCGCAGTCGCTTAAGTACGGAATGATGGATTGTTTAAACGGACTTGTTACATTTAGGCCAACCAGGTTTTTTTCATGCTGGAATATGCCCTCCACTTCAGAGATATCGTCCAAAGCAAAGCGCTTGTACTCAAATGGAAATTTTAAGTGTTTAAACTTACCGTTAAAATAATCCGGCGAAAAACTGTGCGTAACCGGGTTGCCAATTATGCCAAATATTTTAGGCTTCATTCTCGGATGGTGCAAATTTACTCATGACCATTATTACTGCAGCGCCAACAATAAGTAGACCTACAACAGCCATTATTTGGGGCTGATCAACAGCAGAGGGCAAAACGTTTTCTTGAATAAAAGGCACTTCAATGTTGTGACTATTTAGTCGTGTACTTATGGTGTGTTTCCATGGCCACAACTTGTTTAACGACCCTATTAAAAATCCCAATAAAATTGACACCGTAATACTGTAATAATTATCCAACAACCATTTCAAAAACTTACTAAAACTTAAAAGTCCTACGATCGCCCCTGCACCTAAAACCGCGATGAATTTTATGTCCAAATTAGACACGGCATCGAGCATTGGATAATAAACCCCTAAGATGAGTAGAATGAAAGAACCAGATACACCTGGCAAAATCATCGCACATATGGCGATCGCCCCGCTTAAGAATATGAAACCCATGGTATTCGCTTCGCCACCAGGTTGTATAATCGTGAGGTAGAAACTAATTGCAGTTCCGATTACCGTACCAAGAATTGTCTTCCAATCCCATTTGCCAACCATCTTACTTACGAGGTAAATGCTCCCAATTACAAGGCCGAAAAAGAAGGCCCACACCAAGCTTGGATGATGTTCTAGAAGGTGTTTAAACAACTTAGCTAAAGAAAGAAAACTTAAGGCTATTCCAGAAACAAGTGCAACTAAAAAGTTACCATTGATGGTTTTCCAAACAGCAGCTATACCGTCCGTTCTAAGTTGTTTTAATGTCTTTAAGTTGATGGAATTAATTGACGCAAGTAAATCATCATAGATTCCCGTAATAAACGCGATCGTCCCCCCCGACACTCCAGGTACAACATCTGCAGCACCCATTGCCATTCCTTTTAAAAAAACCAACAACCCTTTTATCATAAATCTGCTTTTACAACGTTAATGGGACAAAGCTAAACGATAGTTCTTATTTTTGATAACATGTTACGTAAACGCACCTTGGTTATATTTTTACTTGCACTTTTCTCCTTAAGTGTTCTCAGTAGCTGTGGTTCACAGCGCAAGGCGGGTTACAAAGGCAAGAAAAACTGCAATTGTCCTGGAGGATTTTAACTTCGCTGACAAATGAACCTCGTTACCATTCGTACTTTTGACAATCCACTTGAAGCACATATGGTTAAAACCCAACTTGAAAGTGCAGACATACTATCCGTGCTCAAAGACGAAAATCTCGTAGGTTTAAACCCTTTATTTAACATAACCCTCGGTGGCATAAAACTTCAGGTAAATGGGAAGGATGAAGAGGAAGCATTGGCCATATTACAGGATTTAAAACAAGCCGAACAAGATCAATTGATTTGTCCAAATTGCAAAAAATCCAACTGTTATGTCGATTACAAATCCATAAAAAGTCACAAAGGTGTATTCGCAACAATCATTTCGCTTTTGACCGGCACCTATCCCCCTTTGTCATTCGAAGTCGTTAATAAATGCAAAGAATGCGGGCATGAGTATTCTGAGACTTCCAATTAGTCCGTCGTAGACTATACGCTTCAGTTGTCATTGTTTTTGTTACTTTTGGAAAGATTCATTAAAAACGAAAACAAAATGACTGACAACATTAAAAAAATCCCAATCTGGTTCTGGATCGTTTCAATCATTCTACTGATCTGGAATCTTATGGGCATTATGAACTTCATGCAACAAGCAAATATGTCTCAAGAAGCATTTGATGCGTTAGATGAAACACAAAAAGCACTTCAAGAAAACAGGCCTACATGGGTTTTGGTTGCCTTTGGTTTGGCGGTCTTTGGTGGGTTGGGCGGTTGCATTGCACTATTACTTAAAAAGAAAATAGCGATGAGCCTGTTCCTAGTTTCATTATTAGGAGTAGCTTTTCAATTCGGACACGGTTTCGCCACAGAATCCGACATGATGCTTACTCCTTCTGTAATGGTAATAACTGGATTGGTTATTATCCTCGCATTTTTTTCCATTTGGCTTTCAAATTACAGTACCAAAAAAGGCTGGCTTAATTAATCTAAAGCACATTTATTGCGTATGACTTTTGAAGAAGTAATGTCCGAGCTAAAAGGCTACGGAAATGAAAATACCAAACGAACGTATGCCAACCATGGGGCTAAAGAGCCCTTTTTTGGTGTCAAAGGTGGGGATTTAAAAAAGAGCCTAAAAAAGACTAAAAAAAATCACGCTCTTGCGCTGCAGCTGTTCGACACCGGCAATTCGGATGCTATGTACTTGGCTGCGCTAATGGCTGATGAAAAGGAAGTAACGGAACAATAGCTAAACGACTGGGTAAAGAAAGCGTATTGGTATTATTTAAGTCAATATGCTGTTCCTTGGGTCGCAGGTGATTCATCTTTTGGGTTTCAAATTGGATTAAAATGGATTCAATCCGAAAAGGAACATATATCAACCGCAGGGTGGGCTGCTCTTTCATCTTTTGCAAGCGTTAATCCAGATGAGAATTTAGACATTCCTGCATACTCAGACTTGTTGGACGTCGTTCAATCCGAAATTCCTAGCGCACAAAATAGGATGCGATTTGCCATGAATGATTTTGTCATTGCCATCGGATCTTATATTGAAGCACTAACTCCCAAAGCAAAATCGGTAGGTAAAAACATTGGACAAATAAGTGTCGAAATGGCCTGCAAAGTGCCATTGGCCATCGACTACATCAAAAAGGTGGAAGACAATGGTCGGGTCGGAGTAAAGCCTAAGACTGCAAGGTGTTAATATTTCATTTATTGGTTCAGCATGCTTAATATTAGTTTTTCTTCTAGTACGAAGTTTTTAGTAAGTAGTATTTTTGTGTCATGGAAAAGTCAACAGTGTTTGAATTGGTTTATTGTTCAATGGCCGCTCCTAGTTTAACGTCTGACGATATATCCGACAGCCTTGATACTTCTAGGACATTCAATAAAGAAAACAACATCACAGGTTGTTTACTTTATTGCAATGACGAATTTGCTCAAACACTAGAAGGTGATGAAAAAGTCGTGTTGGAACTTTATGAAAGTATCAAGAAAGATAAGCGGCATAGTTTCGTTTTGTTACTTGGATCAGGTCAGAAATCAACATGTCTTTTTCCAACTTGGAATATGGCATTCCAAAATTTAAACAATGAACAGAAGCTCCCATCGAAGGAATTCATAAAAAATTTCATAGCTTTTTCAGAATTAGCTGACAAACCAACGCAGATTTCCGAAATATTTTTTAATGTCTCTAATCACACACTCATAGATAACACTAAACGCAAACTGGGTTAATCGCGGGCATTCAGCGCGATAAATGTTGGCCTCAGTTCTATAACAGGTAAAACTTTTTTTTTGACGTTGTTTGGTAACATTTGTCTATTTAATTTGCGGCACACAACCTCAATATTTACTTTCAGTTAACAAGTAATGAGGGAGTTAAAAGACAAAATGTCCAAAACTAAGATAGATTTTAATAAACGCTCTACTTGCCCATTGAATAGCTGGTTGGAATTATTTGGAGACAAATGGACCCTCCTCATTATTCGTGACATGACCATTTTTGGGAAGAAGCACTTCAAAGATTTTATGCAATCGGAGGAGAAAATATCAACGAACATATTAGCGGATCGTTTAAAGAAATTGGAAGAAAATGGCATAGTCCAGAAAGACTCTAACAAAACCAACAAATTATTGAACGATTACAACTTAACGCCGAGAGCACTCAGCATGGCTCCTGTATTTGAGGAAATATGCAGATGGAGCCAAGATAATATTGAAAACGTTCGGGAAATTTCTAATCCAGATATGGCTATTTAGCCCGTCAACCGCATTCAAGCATGTTTGGAAAAGTATAAAGGTTCATATACCTTTCCACATGATTCTAATCAAAGGAAATCTCACTTATTTTAAGACTTACAGTCTCTTGTGTCTGGCTTTGACAGTGGTATTGTTTGGTTGCCAGAACAATAAACAATCAAGTTATACGCCGTCAAAAAAACTAAATGTTCTGTTCATTTCGATTGATGACTTAGGCCCTAATCTTGGTGCATACGACAATCCTTATGTTGTTTCCCCAAACCTGGATGCTTTTGCTAACAAAGGAACAACATTTAGAAACACGTATTGCCAAGCCGCAGTATGCGCTCCCTCACGCGCCAGTCTTATGTCAGGGCTTCGCCCAGATTCAACCAGAGTTTGGCACTTAGGTGATAAGTTTAGAGAACTCCACCCGGATATGATTACGATGCCGATGCATTTTCACGACAACGGATATTATACAGTCTGCATCGGGAAGATTTTTCACAACTACATGCCCGATTCTATCTCTTGGGACGAGCCAGATTTGAGGCCATCTCGCTATTTAAGGGCCGATTGGTTAAAACGTGATGGAGAAACTTTTTATGTAAATGCAGAAACACAGCGTAAACAAAAAATTAAACGGGACTCGATGATAAAAATTCGTCCCAACTATTACGCCGATGGATGGAATAATGGTCCTGCTTGGGAAATTGAAAACGTGCACGACACGATGTATTTTGATGGCGCACAAACCGAATTAGCCAAAAGAACTTTAACTAGGCTTGCTCAAAAAGACCAGCCTTTCTATTTGGCATTAGGATACTTCAGACCACACCTACCTTTTGCGGTTCCAAAAAAGTATTGGGACTTGTATAATAGAGATAGTATCCCCATTGCAAGCAATCCTTACGTTCCGCACCTTTCCCCTGTGATGACTATGAACTCTATGTATGAACTTAGAGGATATGATGGATTTAAACACATCAAACACCCAACAGAATACACCATGAATACAGATACTGCACGTATACTAAAACATGGATATTATGCTAGTGTTAGTTATATAGATGCTCAATTTGGAAAAATACTTTCACATTTAACCGAACTTGGATTGGCTGAGAATACGGTTATCATTGTTTGGGGTGATCATGGTTGGAAGTTGGGAGAGCACAATGGCTGGTGCAAACAATCCAATTATAATATCGACATTCACGTTCCAATGGTAGTTTATTCTCCGAAAATTAAAGACCAAGGAAAGCAAACATTTGAAATAACAGAGCTCATTGACATGTACCCTTCCCTATGCGAATTGGCAGGAATAGAATCCCCAAGTTACTTACAAGGGACGAGCTTCGTCCCGTTGATATCAAACCCAACCAAAAAATGGAAATCAGCCGCATTTAGCCAGTTCCATCGAAGGCCAAAAGTGACTCCTGATGGTAAACGCTATATGGGATATTCAATCAGAACAAAGAAATATCACTACGTAGAATGGTATTATTGGGACAACGTCAACGGGGAAAGAAAAGAATACGTCACGAATGAACTGTACGACAGCAAACTAGACCCAGATGAGAATCAAAATATTGCGCTTGAAGCGAAAAACCAGATAATAGTAAAGGACCTGGCTGAGCAATTAAGGCAAGGATGGAGATCAGCATTACCATCCGTAAATTAATTTGTCAATTTTAACAAATAATCAAGTCTAAAGACCATGGAACAAAAACACCCACTTCCACCATTTACAGAAGAAACTGCGAAACAGAAAATACAAATGGCCGAAAATGCCTGGAATTCTAAAGATCCAGAAAAAGTAAGTTTAGCTTACACACCAGATAGCGAATGGAGAAATAGAGGAACCTTCCTAGATGGCAGGACTGATATCGTAAAGTTTCTCACCTACAAATGGAATACGGAACTTAATTATAAATTGAAAAAATCATATTGGGCCCATTCCGACAACCGAATTGCCGTTCGTTTCGAATACGAATACCACAACAAAGATGGACAATGGTTTAGAGCTCATGGTAATGAAAACTGGGAGTTTGACGAGAACGGGTTAATGGCCAAACGATATGCAAGCATCAATGATGTGCCTATACGTGAGGAAGATTGCAGTTTGTAGATTCGCTAAAATCATTCAACAGTTCAAATTAAAACATACTTTGTGTAACGTTTGTACGTTAAACATCAAACAATAATCACATGAAACACATCACATTGCTCTCTGGATCTTTTGGCATGGGCCTGACTTTATTAGGAATTCTGTTTGAAATTTTGCACTGGAAAGGAGGGTCGATGCTTCTCTTGTTAGGGATAAGTGCTGTTTCGTTGGTCTTTATACCTTGTATTACGTATTTGTTTTACAATAAATACGAACTTGTTCGTGTGAAAGCGTGACAATATCAAGCACGTTACTGCATGCTGTTCCCTTGCCTTTTTCGAATGTAATACATAATGATCGCCACGAAGAATACAGCGCAAAGCACATAAAATCTAGTGTCAAGTTCCTTTGATTTCGCAACCATATAAATGGCTTCGCCACCTGTAAATGCTGCAACTGCAATCCACAAAAATTGAATTAATTTATTGAACTTCTTCATCGGATTCTAATATGTTGTCCTTCACAGTTACTGGACCTGCAGGCCGCAAGATACGGTATTTTGTAAAGTTCTCATTGCTTTCAAAACCGTCACCTCTTAAGGTTTCTCCGTTTCGTACAATGCGAACAAATTTATTCGTGTAAATCTTTTTTTCTATCTGATCCCAGTAGAGTTCTTCACTCTTAAGTTCTTCTCCTTTTACATTAACAACCCGGACGCTGTCTGTAAGCTTTATGAGTTTCTTATCTTCATAATTGATGCCATAAGCTGCTGAAAGTTTACTGTCGACATTCCCATTGGCATCGTAAAACGTGGCATAAAGCCCTTTTGGCATTTCGGTATACGGTTCTTTTTTCTTGGGATAACGCACCATTTGAGGCGCTTTTATAATTGCCTTAACCACGGCTGAATCCGTATATCTAATTACTACATCTTCAACGCGCTCGACGCTGAGGTCTTCAGATTCTTGAATGTAATTTTCAATATCAGACTTGTCGGCTTGTCGGCATTGCACAAAAAAACCGGCAATCAAAACTGCGAATAACAACTTGGATTGCCGGTAAATATTTTTCACGTCTTTGATTATTTGCTAAATCGTACGATAGTTGATACTCCTAAACAAGGCACAATATACGTTCCTCCTTCAGGCACTGGAAAATTCTTAAAGAAAGCTTGCTCACCTTTTACGAAATATGGAGCGTAAACGTTAATGAATTTATTTGCCTGCTCACTAACACTAGGATCAACAGTTTTGGCTTTTACTGCTCTATCAACCGCAGCCCAGTAAACACTTAAACCGTCAATACCATCAGCTTTACAAGAACCTGCACTCTTGGCATAACTACTTGCAATAATCAAATGCGCATTTCCATTATTCGGATTTAGTGCCAACACTTTGTTTGCAAAATTCTTTGCTGAAGATATATTCCCAGCGGAATACTCTAAGCTTGCCATAGTCTGGTAAATATCGGCCTTCTCAGTTGTGTCTGAGACCCCATCAATGCCTTTATTATACCATGATAAAGCTTCTTCATTGTTTCCAATTGCTTTATAGGTTTTGGCAATATTGATTGCGGCGTTTGAACTTGGTTCAAGTTCATATATTTTTACTGCTACGTCTAAGGCATACTCAGATTTATTACACTTCGCAATTGCCAATAGATTTGTTACTCTTTTTAACTGTCCAAGGTCATTTGGAGTCGAGTCAGTTTTAGGTTTAAAAAACTCCTCGATCTTTTCACAAGTAAAGAACGGGCGCATCATTTTAGTTAACGTAGTATCACACGCTACCCATTTGTTTTTACTTTTCCCTCCTTCTTGTACGTTGTGTCCAACAATCTCTTGAAGCTGGAAGTACAAATCAAATAAGGAATCTATACTGTACTTATCGCGCTTGTTTTCAGTAATCGCTGACTGCAAGTAGTACAACGTCGTTTTATACTCCGTATCGTATCCTAAGTTCTTAACGCTTTCAGCGAACATATTCATTGCAGAATCACGATATTGTGGTAAGAGCTGAAACATATCCGATGCTTTTTTAGCCATTACGATGTCCTTTTCTCCCCAATATTTGATCCGCATATCATACGTCAACATGATTGTATCGATCAATCCATCTTTTCTTTTTTCAAAGCCAGCGGAATCCGTATTCTTCAAATGGAACAATTGCTTTTTAACCATAAAGGCCCCGTTAAAGGTTACCCGTTTGCTTACAACTGGTGCATTGTTAAAAAGGTATTCCCAGTAAGGAAACGCCTCTTGATAATCTTTCGCTTTAAAATATTGACCGAACATTGCCTCGCTTTTTTGAGCGCGGGCTGTATCCTTTCCATATTTGTGTCCTTCCCAATTTTCCTGACCAAATGCAAACGTTGCAGTGAATGACATTAAGGTCATTAGAATGATATTTTTTACTGCTGTCATTTTCATCTTATTCTACTTTTATAACTTATTATACTTATTGATATTTTCTTTTGATAAACCACTTATCTGATAATGTTAATCCAAATTTGATGCCAAATATATTTTCTTGAATCATCCCTGGGTCTGTATTCCCCCTAATGGTATACTCCAATCCAATGTTTATTCTAGATACCATTACATACTTAGTTCCTTCTAAAGAATATGGTTTCATGAGTGGCAAACCTATGCCCAAACTGAAGGTCATTTGTTGCACCTGTTGGTTAACTACTCCGGTATAAAGGTTCTGCATGTTAAACCCGTAATACAAGCGCGACATGTTCAAGTAACCTTGTACCCGTTGCGTGCTTGAAGCATTGCGGCTTTTTAATTCCGCTTTCTCGCGCTGCCAGTAGCCTCCAATGGTTATTGACTCCTGATCAAAGTAGGCGTTATCACTGCTTCTAGGCGTTATGTCAGACCATTTTGCAGCTGAATACTCTACGCCAAGGTTCCAAACATCTTCATTCCCGAAGCTTAAAGATGCCCCAATTTCTAATGGCAAGTCTTGGCTAAACTGTGCATCTTTCCTATTGGATATAGTGTCGATGTAAAAGTTACCCTGGTAATTATACGTCTGAACCAGTTCATCCCTACTCATAGTAATAGAAGTTTTAGGCGTTGCAAATAATCCAAGAACGAACTGTTTTGATTTAAATATTTGTCCAGTATACTGTACGCCGCCAGTGTATCTAACACCAGAATAATAATTCGTCTTTGTATTACGCGTACTAAAGATACTGCGGTTGTCGATAAACTGCTTATCAACGATTTCTTCCGTATTCCCAAATATAAAACTTGCCTCTGCACCCAACGACAGCCCTTTAGCTACTTGAATACCTAATGCCGTTTGGAATCGGTTAACACTGCCTTTCCCAGCAAATATATTAAGCACGTCTTCCCCATTTTCTGTGGTGGTATTAGGAATCGTATAATCCATGGAAGTCATGCGGTTTAAACCCGCAGCGAATCCAATGTTCTTCTTTATAGAGATTGGTAAACCCAATGCAAAATGACCAAAGTCTCCATGATTGTCTGTATTCCGCTTAGTGGCAGATTTTTGTTCAATGATGTCGATGAAGCTTCCAGTTTGCAAACTGGTCTCCGTTAATGCCGAAAGTGACGCCGGGTTCACTAGAGAAAAGTCTCCTTTATCTCTTAAGCTACCTGACAACCCTCCCATTAAAGAATGCTGAGTAAATCCAGCGGATTGCATGAATCCCAAACTACCTAACGTATAAGGTGAGGTTTGCCCAGAAGTGACTTGCACAAATCCACAAACTAATAAAGTCGCTATAAGCAGCTTATGTAAGATTTTTTTCATTAAATAATAAGATTTTATGCAGGCCAAGGAGCACCAAATTTTGGTTCGCGAATATCTCCTTTTTAACATTATTCACAAAATACCGTGCATCCCCTCCGCAAATCACAGTTTTTAGCCCTGGGAATGCTGATTCATAGCGCGTTATCATACCATCAATTTCGGCACTCATTCCGGTGATAACACCAGTCGCCATACTCTCTTCCGTTGATTGACCGTATAAAGCCTCAACATCTAGCTTTGAAACGAGCGGCAAGGCACTCGTAAATTCATCCATTGCGCGATACCGTAAATGTATGCCGGGTGATATATTTCCGCCCAAGTACACATCCTCTGATGTAATTAAATCATAGGTTATGCAAGTTCCAGCATCAATGGATAACACAGGTCCTTCAGGGTATAAGAAGCGGCCTCCAATCACTGCTGCTATTCTATCTTTCCCTAAGGTTTCTGGAGTTTTATATGCATTGTGTATTGGCAAAGGTGTCGTGTGATCTAATACGAGCAATGGCGCAACGGTTCCCCAGAGGTCTCTAAGTTCTTGGGTTATCGGGCGTACTGAACTAACAATTACAGAGGTGATTTTAAAAGGTGCTACGCGTTCCACTAGTGCTGCGTCCGCTTCTTTCACATTAAAAACCTTGTGAATACCATTATTGATAAACACTGCAGCTTTCACTCTGGTATTGCCGATATCAATTACTAGTTCCATATGATATGCGCTTCTTTATGTTGCAGTGTTCGATTGCCAAGTTCATTGCTTATCTGCAACTTCCCAGTACAATCTACTCCGCTTATTGAATATAGTAATCCGTCGACCTGAATCACTTCATTAAGTTTGTACAGTTGTGTTACGTACAATTTCCAAATTTGTTTCAATCCTTCCGCCCGTTTTGTCAAAAGATAGTACTTCTCGACATAATACAGACAATCAGATATTACTGCGCCAAGATCAAATGCTGATTTCGTTACTTTCTTGAGAGACGTTGCATTTGGCAAATTGTCGAATTCCACTTGGTTGACATTCAAACCTACTCCGATAATTGACTCGACTGATTTGTTGAGCTTATTTTCGATTAAAATACCAGCAACTTTCTGATTTCCTACCATCACATCATTCGGCCATTTCACTTTGACTTCGGCTTTAGGGATGTGCTTCTGGACCGCCGCTCTGATAGACAAACTCACCAAAAATGCGAGTGTGCATAGTTCCTCTGCTTTAAGATTTTTTGGTTTGAGCAAAATACTAAAAAGGGCGTTCTTATTCTTATCACTCGACCAGCTATTGTTTTGCTGCCCCTTGCCGTGGGTCTGAAATTCTGTAACAACTACAATACCTTCAACCGCTTCTTCCGTCTTCAAAAAGTGCTTCAAGTATGCATTTGTAGAGTCTAACTCCAGGACATAAATGACTGATTGTCCAACAAACATGGTTTGTGGGTTAAGGTTCAACAAATTTTTCCGACTTTTGCCGGCAAATTAAGCAATAACTCATTTATGCCGAAAAAAAATCCGGCCGTAGAAAAACTTGCTGACATCGTTGTTCAAGGGATGTTAGAGAAAAAGGCGCATAAAATCGTAAAGATCGATTTGCGCAATCTTACTTCAGCAGTTACTGATATCATGTTGATCTGCCATGGTGATAGCGATAGGCAGGTATCTGCTATTGCAGAAAGTGTGATCGATGAAGTCAAAAAACAAACTGGCGAAAACCCCTTCGGTAAAGAAGGATTTGCAGTTGGTGAATGGGTATTGGTGGATTATGTGAACGTTGTTGTTCATGTTTTTAAATCTGAGATGCGTTCTTTCTATGCATTAGAAGATTTATGGGCAGACGGTGATTTTCAGGAGATTACGAATGAATAACAGTCGTCTCTGTTTTCGCGTTTTTAACTTGTCATAAAAAGTTAACAATAGTGAAGCATGAAAGCCCTTTTTGTTGCGTACAATGCTATATTTTTGCGTCGTCGTTTATGCGTTGCACAACAGTCATTATAACCTTGCTATTCTCCTTAGCTGGAGTAGCCCAGAGCTCATTCTCCGAAAAGGTTACCACTTCAAGTAATGTTAGATTAAACGTCAGCAATGTCGGCACTTTTGGGAATGCTTTCCGTGGTTACCGAGATGGTAGTGGAAATCAAAGCTGCGAGTTCCCTGCAGGATCAGGAATAGAACACTTGTTTGAAGCAGGCATTTGGGTAGGTGGATTAATCGACGGTTCTTTAGTTGCAGTCTCTACCTCCGCTTATGATGCCCCGAGTGGTTACGCAACGGGTCGTGGTGGATTTGAATTTACAGCTGAAGTTGGTAGTACTCTAGAACAACGTTCGAGTTTATTTGACAGCCCATTTTTCACTCCTGATGCGGTTTCACATCAAGACTATGTAGCACATTTTTCAGATTCCAATTTACTTGTCCCGGGAACAAACATTCCAATAAACAGTCATACTCAACCCCTTAAACTTGGTGTTACAATGGAGACTTTCAATTGGAATTACTCTTTTAGTGACTTTTTTATTATTCTCAATTTCGAAGTAACCAATACAAGTAAAAGCACAATTGATAGTGTATATTTTGGATTGTGGACCAACACAGTGGTTAGGAACACCAACGTAACACCAGCAGGTAGCGGTGGAGCGGCGTTTTACAATAAAGGTGGAAACGGATTTTTAGACACCTTCAATATGGCATATTGTTATGACCATAGCGGCGACGTAGGTTTTACTGAAAGTTATGTTGGTCAGAAATTTCTTGGAGCCGAAGACAAAACTGGATTTAAACATCCATCCATTGACCCGAGTTTCAAAACACACTACAATGCTTGGGAATTTAATAACACCACTAACCCTGTTTTCTTCTTACCCAATTCTGAACAAGCGCGGTACGGCAAATTAACAGCTGGGTTAAACCACCATCAATGTTGGGATCAGAATGCCTCTCAAAACGGAAACTGTGGCGCCAAATCATTCAAAGACCAACTAAACGACGCGGGCAATAGAGCTGATTTAATATCTGTAGGTCCTTTTAAAAGCATGGGTGCCGGTGAAACTATCAAAGTTGCTTACGCATTTGTTTTGGCCAAAAAGCTTGAAAATGGCGAGCCGAATGGTGTAAATAGTGAGGCGCAACAACGCATTTTTAGAGATAACGCTGATTGGGCCCAAGTTGCCTACAACGGTGAAGATAAAAATTTCAATGGCGTGCTTGACAATGGTGAAGACGCTAACAACGATGGGGAGATAACACGATTTATTTTACCCGCACCACCGAATATCCCTAAGACAAAAATTGTAACAAATCAAAATAGTATTGACATCTACTGGAGTGATAACGCCGAAGAAAGCGTTGACCCAATCACACTAGAAAAAGATTTTGAAGGCTACCGAATTTATATGACCCAACTTGGTTTCGACGTGACCAAGGTACCTAGTTTAGCCACTGATTTGAAGAAAATCGGAGATTGGGACATGAAGGGAAATAACCTATTTCATGAAACAGGCTTTAATTTCATAAAACTTTCTGAACCCAAACAATTTGAGAACGACGCAAACGTGTATACATACAAATTCACGATTGACAATATTCAAAACGGATGGCAATACGCTGTATCTGTTTCCGCTTACGACCGTGGTAATAAAAACAGCAATTTAGAATCACTAGAAAGCAGTTTATTAAGTAACAATTATCGTGCTTTTGCTGGCAAGCCAATCAATACAAATCTGACTGAAAACAACCCGTTCGTTTACCCTAATCCATACTATGGTGGAGCCGCATGGGAAGGACAAAGTAACTTTCAAGAACAAAGTCGAAAACTATACTTCTCCAATTTACCTAAAAACTGTACCATACGCATTTTTACCGTCGCTGGAGATTTTATTGACCAGATAGAACACGAAGACGATTACAGCGGAGAAGACATTCGGTGGTATGCAACATTTGGCGCTGAAGATACCGAGAAGAACGTATTTAGCGGTGGCGAACATGCTTGGGACTTGCTATCAACCGAGTCACAAATAATTGCAAGAGGGATTTATATATTCACCGTTAAAGACAATGATACAGGCGAAACGTACAAAGGAAAGTTCGCTGTTTTAAAATAAAATAATTGATTTAAAAAATATGAAAATACAATTCTTAAAATCCATGCTCGTATTGGCATTCGTTACGGCTTCCGTAGCGGTTAGTGCGCAATACCCAAAAATTACGATTAAACAATTACAAGATGTATCTGCCGCTAATCTAGCTGCATGTAACGACTCTTCATCTTACTTTGGTGATACGGTTACTGTTGTGGCGGTTGTTGTGCAAGATGCTAACCTGATTGACGTACCTTCTAGTTCTGTTCAAGGTGGTTTCAGACCATTTGTTCACGTTTTAGACACTGCTAACAGTGCTGCAGGCGGTGACTTTCATGGTTTGCAAGTAATGGGTGTTTATACTGATGCTGGTGGAAATTCATTACCAGTAACAGACATCTACAACCTTTATGCGGGTATGGTAGTTGAATTGACTGGTATCGTTGGTAGATACCTGGGTGAGACTCAACTTGCTTTGTTAAACAACTCTTCGATGACTGTTTTAGGAAGCCAAGTAAATCCTGCACCTCTAGTTGTTGACCTTGGAGATCTAAACGACAATACAAGAACCAATCAAATAGCAACCGGTGAAGAATTTGAAGATTCATATGTAGAATTAAAAAATGTCACTGTAACTGCTACACAAACATTTAGTGGCAACCGTGTTAGTTTTGATGTTGCTGATGGAAACGGAAACGTGATAAACGTTTCAGACCGGTTTTTCGCGCAGAAAACGACGTCATATACCACAACAAGATCAAGTGCACCAACAAAACAAGGCAAATTTGTTTTGCCCGTTGTAGGGTCGAAATTTGACCATATTCGCGGAATCATCATGCATTCTGAGAATGGTTGTTCAGGTGGAACTGGACGTGGTTATGAAATAAACCCAACCCGTGAAAGTGATTACAAAATAGGCAAGACACCTCCAAACATTTCGAATATTGTACGTACACCTTTGGTACCTAAGGCTGATGAAACTGTTAAAGTATCTGCTAAAATTATTGATTTTGATGGAACAATCGCTTCTGCAAAATTCTTTTACTCCGACAATCTTACAGATACATATGACAAGTTTACAGAAGTTGTTATGACCTTGAAATCTGGAACTACCGATACCTATGAAGCAGAAGTTCCGGGTAAAGATGAAAATACAATCGTACGTTATTATTTCTATGCAACTGATGACATCGCTCAAGAAAGTTTTGTTCCGTTTTCTGCAAACGCAAGTTCAAATCCGGATTACATTTTTTATACGGTTAGAAACGGTGGTTTGACGATTTCTGATGTTCAACGTGTGTTAAATGTAGCAAACGATGCTTCTCCTTTCAACAATCAAGAAGTAACCGTTACTGGTGTTGTTACGGCTAGTGCTAAGTCATACGACCTGGAACAAATCTACATACAAGACCCTATAGCAACAATTTGGGCAGGTATAAAATGTCAAGGCAATTCTGACTTAATCAAACTTTATAGAGGCCAAGAAGTAACCGTTACTGGAACAGTAGCAGAAAGCTTTGGGTATACAGTTCTAAATGTAACCAATGTGGTTAAAACTGGTGCGGTTAAAACTGTACCAATTGTTACACTTGACCCGTCAGATAGTGCTTTTTACTTTAGCAAAAACGCTGAAGCATACGAGAGCATGTTAGTAGGAATGGTTAACCCAGCAGGTGGCAAAGTTTTTGTTTCTAATCCTCGATTAAACAACTTTGGTGAATACCAGATATCAACTGATCAAAACGCATCATACGGAAAATCTCGTCGTGTTCAAGCTGGTATTCAGAACACAAATAACACGAGTAGCTTATGGGTGTCTCTTGTTTCTGATACAACCTTAAAAGATCGTGACGGCAGTATGAATGTTGCAGCAATAGAAGTAACACAAGGTATGTCGTTCGACACAGTAGTTGGAATTATGTATTACGGCTTTAACAACTACAACTTGATTCCAAGAAACAACGATGATTTTATAGGGTCTAGCGTTGTTTTACCAGAAACTGATTACCCTGAAATCGTATCTGTTAAGGATGTTGTATTTTTAACCGGAATTTCTTTTTACCCGAACCCAGCTGTTGACGATGTGCAAATTGACATTACAGACAAATCACTTAAAAACGTTGCGATTCAAATATCTGACTTGAACGGTAAAATGATCATGTTTAAACACATTAACACATTTGATACAATTTCTGTGACCGACTTAAGTTCAGGAATGTATATCATACATTGTACAAACGATGGCCAATCTCTAGGTAGCTTTAGACTGATCAAAAAATAAGTTTGTCTTACAACCGAAACAATACATTGAGTACAGCCGCGCTTTGTAGTGCGGCTGTACTAATATTTTCGTTTTTTTCGGGATGTAAAGAAGGTCAACTTATTGAAAACCTCCCTCCCGATACACACATCTCAATTGACAAAATTGACTTAAACGGCGAAAACAGACTAAACTCAAGCGTTTATCTTTCTTGGTTTGGGACCGACAAAGACGGACACGTTGTAGCTTTCGAATATTCAATTGACAACACCAACTGGTTTTATACAGAGACACGCGACAGCCTGTTCAAATTTCCAATTGATCCAGGAGAGGATACAACAGATATCACTTTTTATGTCCGTTCAATCGACAACGATGGGAACACGGATGTTTCGCCAGCTTTTCTTACAATTCCACTTAGGAATTCCCCACCCGAAGTTACGATTATTGAAGAGTCCTTTCCTTCAGATACGGCTTTCAGTGTAGTCACTTTTCGATGGCGCTTTTCTGATCCTGACGGAGATAATACTGTAATTAAAGCACTGATTAAAGCAAACAACGGTCCGTGGACTGAGCTTGATAGAAGCAAATTTATGGTGAGCATTCGTCCTAAAGACGCTAAGCAATCAGGTTTGGTAGAAGCGAACGTTTATTACAATACCGACATTTCAACTTCTGCTTTTACACTTGAAGG
>JBLING010000007.1:0-23203 GCA_047639155.1 bacterium | reverse complement strand
AAACTCCCACAACATAATTATTTGAAAACACTGCTTCCAACTAAGCGCCTTTTCAGACAAAATACGCAACCTAATGATATAGCCTAAATCTCTTACAATCATCAGTCCGACAGCGGCTATCAACCAAATATATGCGCCTTTCGTCCACTTAATTTCTGAAACCTTAGTGAGGCCGTCGTTATTCCAAAACAGAAGATAAGCAGATACAGCGAAGCCAAGAATCAGTGGAATTATAATCCGCCTGAGTTTAAAGAAGCGTAATATGTCAGACTTTTCTGACAAGATTTCTATTTGTTATTTCCCTTGTCCAAGAGAGTATGCACGCTGACCATCAATAATGTTCAAAAACTCAGTTGATGAAACATTTATAACCGAACTCAATTTATCCGTTGTGCTCCACCATTCCGATTTCGATTTCCCTTTACCTTTCAATCTAACACCGTAACCAGTGCTACATTCTGTGTAGACGGAACCATTCGGCCAAACTACAGTACCTCTATTCGTTAAAGATACCAATTTCAAATCACTTGGTAATATAGCCAGCAGTTGTTCGGCGATTATTTCTGCACGCAACTCTGAAGTAAAAAACAAGTCTATCCCTTCAATCTCAATGGTAGAGGGCGCTCCAGTCATCACGCGTTGGTGATCTGGTCTAACTGGCAAATGGAAGTATGATCGATCCTTGGTTGCCCGTAAAGTTACCTTCGAAGGCAACTTCCCTAAGTTATTAATTATGGTGTTTGCAAATGTTGTCGTATCCACAGACGCGGAGTTTCGATCTCCAAAATCTCCAGTGTGTACTCCACTTTCAATGGTATACAACAATGCTCCTTCAATGTCTCGGGCTTCTTTTAACAACCCTAAATGACGTAGCATCATGATACCACTCATTAACAGTGACGTTGGATTTGCAATGTTTTTTCCTGCGATGTCTGGAGCGGTTCCATGAACGGCTTCAAAAATCGATATGTTATCCCCCACATTGGTGGACGGTGCAAAACCAAGTCCTCCAACTAAACCTGCACAAAGGTCACTTACAATATCACCTTGAAGGTTAGTCAGCACCACAACTTCAAAGTCTTGAGGTGATTGAACTAACTTCATACACAACGCATCCACAATTACGTCTTCCGATTGAATTTCTTCATATTCTTTCGCCATTTCATAAAAAACTTCAAGAAACAATCCATCTGTTAGTTTCATGATGTTGGCTTTGTGTCCGCAAGTCACTTTTTTAAACCCTTCCTTTTTTGCCATTTCAAACGCAAAACGAATAACCTGCTCACAACCTTGTCGTGTTATAAAACGTCGACTTAACGCAACGTCGTTGCTCAACATATGCTCAATACCGCCATAGGTGTCTTCAATGTTTTCTCGAACAATGGTAATATCAATTGGAATTCCCGCTTTTGAATAAACCGTGTCAACACCATCAATGGTTCTAAAATGTCGTCTATTTGCGTACGTACTCCAGACCTTACGCGCAGTTACGTTGATACTCTTTACCCCTTTCCCTTTTGGGGTCTCCATAGGTCCTTTAAATAGAATACCATTCCTTTCGATGCTTTCCATCGCTTCGGGTGTCATACCATTACCAAAACCCTTGTCATAGTAAGACTTACCCATTCCAATTACTTCGTAGTTTAGCGGTACATTTTCAGCGTTAAAAATAGACAAAACTGCGTCCATAATTTCCGGCCCGATACCATCTCCTTTAGCTACTGAAATTGTTAAATTTTGTTTTGACATAACCCGTTTTTGAAAGTGCCGCAAATGTATATGAATTTACTGCTCTAATCCATCGAGTACTATGATATCAAAGTAATTAAAACTGTGATTAATCATTACATAAAGTCGACTGTTTATTTTTAATTATTCTAAATAAAAGTCACCTTTGCTGCCATGGTGCTCACCGACATAAAAAAGGGGGATAATGCAATCATTACTGCTGTAAAAACATGTGCCATTAAAGACAAATTGATGGAAATGGGTTGCGTCCCTGGAACGCCAATTCACATAAGCTTAAAAGCTCCATTCGGTGACCCAATTGCCTATAATGTTGATGGTTATTTTCTGAGCATGCGGAAATCCGAAGCCGCTCAGATTGAAGTCAAATTTGCACCTGCAGATGAAGGATAAAGCAACAAAACGTATTGCCCTTTGTGGAAATCCAAACTGCGGTAAGTCGTCTCTGTTTAACCACCTTACTGGATTACAGCAAAAAATAAGCAACATTCCAGGAACAACCATAGAGCGTAAAGAAGGTTCGTTTAGCTCAAATAATAGCACTTACATTCTGATCGACACCCCTGGAACCTACAGCATCCACCCTAAGTCCAAAGACGAAGAAGTTGCATTAGAGTTATTTCAAGATGGACATCCAGACAAACCAGACTTAATCCTATATGTGGCAGATGCCCACAACTTGAAGCGAAATCTGTTCTATTTTAGTCAACTCGCAGACTTGCAAATTCCAATGGTATTGGTGCTTAATATGTTGGATATCTCTATCGCCGCTGGTATTGAAATCGACCAAGATCGATTGGAAAATGAACTTGGAATACCGGTTATTTTAATCAATGCTAGGACAGGTGATGGCATTGTAAATGTTAAAAATATAGTTTCTTCCAAACCGTTTATCCCACATATTTCTTTTGGGAACGACGAGTCAGATGATATCGAACATCGGTACAAACAAATAGATCTGCTTTTACAAAAGGCGGTGAAACAAAAAACCAAACAGCAACTCTTTACCGAGCGTATTGATCCCGTTATCACCCACCCGATATGGGGTTATCTCATCTTCTTAGGAATTTTACTTGTCATTTTTCAAAGTGTCTTTTGGCTTGCAGAGTATCCGATGCAAGCTATTGAGTACGGCTTTGACAAATTGGGAAACTTGTTACTTGACGTAATGCCGGCAAACTGGTTTAGGAGCTTGGTAGTGAATGGAGTCGTAGCCGGGCTTGCTGGAGTTGTTGTGTTTATCCCCCAAATTGCCATTCTGTTCTTTTTCATGGGGCTTTTGGAGGATACTGGATATATGTCACGCGTTAGTTTTATCATGGATAAAATATTACGTGGGCTTGGATTAAGTGGCAAATCTATTGTCCCCCTTATATCTGGTGTTGCTTGCGCTATACCAGCTATAATGGCAACTCGAAATATTGAGAATTGGAAAGACCGAATAATCACGATTATGGTAACCCCACTGATGAGCTGTTCGGCGAGATTGCCCGTATACACATTATTAATATCCGTCGCGATTCCAGATACCTATTTATTCGGCATTTTTGGCTTAAAGGGGATGGTGTTACTTGCGATGTATATGATTGGCACCATTGGGAGTTTAATTGCCGCATTGGTGTTTAAATGGATCATAAAGCAAACAAGCATCAACTATTTTATCATGGAGCTTCCGATTTACCATCCACCAAGATGGAAAAATATTGGACATCAAGTGTTTCAAAAAAGCAAAAGTTTTGTAACGGAAGCAGGTAAAATAATTATCATTGTGTCCATTGTATTATGGTTTTTGGCGAGTTATGGTCCAAGCCCTGAAACTGGTAGCTTAATAACACCAACCCAAACAACAGAATTAGAAGTTTCATATGCTGGTCGTTTTGGGAAAACCATTGAACCCGTTATCAAACCACTCGGTTTTAATTGGAAGATAGGTATTGCATTGTTGACTTCATTTGCCGCACGTGAAGTCTTCGTTGGTACTATGTCGACTATTTACAGTGTTGACGACGAAAACGACTTGGTTAACATTCGTGAAAAAATGTCAACCGAAACAGACCCATTGACAGGGAAGCCAGTTTATAACATTGCCGTGGTCTTGTCTTTGATGATATTCTATGCGTTTGCCATGCAATGTTTCAGCACTTTAGCCGTGGTGTATAAAGAAACAAATAGTATCAAATGGCCACTGATACAATTGGTATACATGACTTCTCTTGCATACATTGCCAGTTTTATTGTATTTCAATTATTGCGTTGACGTTTCTACTTTGTGTAGGAAGTCTTTAACTATCTCCAATGTTTTCTGAGGTGCTTCATACATGCACAAATGTCCTACGTCTTTTAGCGTTAAAATAACCGAATTCGGACTTAACTGAGCTTGTCTCAACACTTCATTATAAGGCATAAAAGTATCGTTTCTGCCAATAATCCATAGCGTTGGTTTGTTTGTGCTCAAGGTAGCCAAATGATCCTTTCTGATGAGCATTGCTTTGGTCGCTGATATAACCGATTCTGATGACGTTAACTTAACCAGCTCAAATGCTTGACCCCTTAAACCATGCTCCTTTTGTTTGGGGCTGATAAGTTGTTTCGCAAACTCTTTTAAAAATTGTTCAGACCCGTTTTTATCAATAAACGCAATCAATTTTCGTCTGTTCTCCATTTTCGATTCGGCATCCACCGCAGCATGGGAATGCACCAAACCAATTGCGTCTATCCTAAGAGGATTAAAATGCAGCATTTCCAAGGCAACGTAACCTCCCATTGAGTGTCCAATAACGCAAGCCTTGTCAATCTTATTATTGTCCATAAACTGAAACACAAAATGCGCAACGTCCTCTATGGTTTCAGCATGCTGTTCATTTTCCCCAAAACCAGGCAGGTCGACGGCATGACATTGATACGTCAATTATTCGAGACCTTTTATTAGTTCCGACCACATACTTCTGTTTTCACAGAAACCGTGTAAAAAAATGACGTGTCTCATTGTAAAGTTTATAAAAAAAAAGCTCCAACCTGTAAGGAAGGAGCTTTGTATAAATTTAAAAAGTCTTAATAAAAGTTATATCTCTTGTCAATGATTTTTGCTTTTTCTTTAAGCGCGTTTTTCACCGCTTCTCCAGAGTTTTGTACCGCTCGATCTTGAATCTGACGCATCACGTCCTTTTCATTTTCTTCAAAGACAGTCGCTTCACCAGCTTGAACTTGTCCTTCGCTCCATACGACATAGACACCACCTGAACCTTTAATCGGTTTTGAAACCTCACCTTTTTTCAAGCCCAATATAGTACCAGCCACAATTGGTTCTGCACCTATACCAGTAACTTGTGCAGACAACATATTTACAACTGGAACAAAAGAAACAATGGAATTAACCGCTTTAGCCACATCATCCGGCGTGGTTGCTGTTTTCAAAGCTTCGTTTAGTTTGTCTGATAGCTGCTGTGCCTTTAAATCTTTCACGTAATCAAGAACTACTTGATCGCGTACATCTTCTAAACTAGATGCTCCTTCTTCACGTATGCCTGTACATTTTGCAATGATATAGCGGTCTTGGCCAACTAAATTAATTACGTCAGATACATCACCAACCCGTGCTTTGTCGTTAAACAGCCAACGCGCAACATCAGTTGCGTCTGGAACACCAGGAATTGATGGATTACTTAAGGTAATTTTAGTAGCTTCTCGGACATTTTGCCCCAATCCTTCTATAACACCAATAAAGTCTTTATTGTCTTGTGCTTGAAACTGAATCTCTCCAGCCAATCTCTCAACTTCTCGATCTGTTTCTGTGCCAGGAGTTACCTTTCGCTCTAATGCCGCAAATTGTACTAATTTTTTTGACGGACCATCAGTCACATTTAATACGTGATATCCTTTCCCTGACTTCACAATGGAATAACTTCCAACGCTAGACGATAAAATTTTATCCTTTACCTCTTGAGGAACTTGCATGTTGAATCCATCTTTTTGAACCCAACCCAAGTCGCCACCTTTACTACCTGTTTGATCGTAGTTGTCTTTTGACGCTTCTTCGAATGTTATTTTGCCTGAACGAATATCTGCTAGTACTGCCTTCGCTTCGCTTTCACCGTCATCTCCTGCTGGCACCAATACGTGTCGAGCTCTCAATACAGTAACGCTATCTTCTTTCACATCTGTTATCTTGTATAACCCAAACGCACCATTTTGATACACCAAGTTACTTACGGATCCAGAATCAGATGTAAATAAGAAATCTTCTATGTCGCTAGGCATATCCGTCATTCCTCTGCGCACATACGTTCCATTAAATGGGCGTTGTGTACGTTTCTTTGAAACAAACGAACTATCCTTTTTCGATTCTTTGAAATTTTCTTTCTCTCCTTCAACTAATTCTCTAGCTGCTGCAGTATCTTCTGGTGTAGCAAAAACATTCAAAACAACAAAATCGATATCTCTAGATGCCAATTGCTGATAATCAGCAGAATTTGCCTTTAAGAATTTCTTCAAGTCGTTGTCGTCGTAGGTAAAACTAGAATCCGATATAGATACATACGGCAATCCAACCGCCTTCGCGCTCATTTTATACTCTTCAAGATTGTGTTCGTATTTAGCGTCAATTTTGGTTACAAAAATACCGGCACGTACCATGTTTTCGTACTTCGCACCCTCTCTAAACTCTTTAAGTGGTTTTTCTAAGAAGTTGAGGTAGTTGCTATATTTCTGCTCGTCTTCTTGCATGTCAATTTCTATAAACTGCCGTAGCATGTTTGGATCGAATTGCTTGGTATCCGGATTAGTAAAGTTTCTGACCACCATTTGGTCAGGCACTGGCCCAAATAAGGCATCCTTCAATTCTGCAGCACCCATCTTTATTCCCAACAAATCATGTTGCACTTTAATCACACGTTTTTGGATAATTTGGTTCCAAGCTTGCTCTCTTAAAGATGATTCGTCAAAATCAGAACCCTGGTACATCACTTTTAATTCTTCTACGCCCTGTGTTAACTCATCGTATTGAACTTTCTCCCCTGCTATTTCCCCAACTACATTTTGGGATCCTCCAAATGCGGAAGTCCCGCTTTTGAATACATCGGTTAATACAAATGCTAGCATGGCTGCACCAATTACAAATAACAAACATCCCGTTCGTTTTTGAATTTTTAATATTACCCCTGTCTCGTCGTTTTTATTCTTCGCCATTTTTTAAAAATAGTCCGCAAAATACGGTTTTTTAACGCTAAAAGTCAATGCTTTACGTCGAAATCAATTCAATTGACAATTGAATGAACCAATAAGCTTTAATTCACTAACAATCAGCCAGTTACTCCATTCTGTAATTGATTTCTATCGTCCCATTTGGATACATCTCAGTTTCAGTGGGTGTAAATGTGATTTGAATACGCCTTTTCCGAAGCGCATTTATCTTGATTTCAGTAGATCCCTGCAAACCTGGGCGGTGATTGATTTCAAGAGAATCGGTAGTTTTAATCTTTAATTTTTTGCTAAATAGGGGCTTTTTGTAATATGTAATTTGGACGTTTGTTGGCCGAGTAGCAACGACATAAAAAACTGGCTTCTTCTCTTCCGTCGACACATACGTTTTGAGCTGCCCAATATTGTAAATCGGAAACAACTGGTTGAGTTCATGAGTCATTAAGGTTCTATTGTACACTTTAGTATATTTATCAAACCCAGACCAAATGGCTGCTATTTTACCATCGTGAAAATCAATGTCAATGTAATCGCCTGAAAACATTTCCTTCCCAATATGACCAGTAATTATATTGTTGAATCGATAGTCGTCGAATTGCGCTCCACCATCAGTACTTACAGATACAAATATGTCAGTAAATGTATTGTTTTCACTCCATCTTCTATCATAATACGCAATGGCTATTTGACCTGTCGTTTGGTCTATGGCCATATTGGGTAAGTATTGACTTTTACCATTCCCTTTTGGATCAGAGTGAACACGCTTTTGAGCACTCCAGTTAGCGCCTTCGTCATCCGAATACGAGAAAAACACATCTGCATCACCTGTCTGGTTATCTCCCCAAACCAAATACAACCTGCCCGTATATTTACTTGCCGAATTGTCGACCACTAGAAACGGCATTCCATTGCTTCTAAACACATGAGGAATGTCCATAGCCCAACCGCTTTGCTGGTTAAATATCACCTTATCTGTCCCCCAAGTTTTCCCACCGTCAACACTTTTATCAAAATAGAGCTTGTGATGACCTGCCCATACACAATAAATTTCACCGTTAACACCAACCGCAGTCGTTGCACCTTCAAGTGTATGGTCGTCGTCAACCGCGTCTCCAACACTGTCGGAAATCGTAATTGCTTCCGACCAAGTTTGGCCTATGTCGCTCGAAGCAGAGAAACGAATTCTACTTTGATCTCGTTTTTTCTTGCTGTTCATTTTATCAAACTCGGTCCAAGTTAAATAGGCATTTCCCTTAAATTGAGATGAGAAATCATCGGTACTAATCCACGGTTTATCCTGCATTTTGGGTTCGTTAAGTCCGGTAAAAGCCCCATTGGAAAACGTTTCTCCGTCGTCAGTCGATGTTTGGATTACAATTCGATCTATAAACCCGTACCCTTTGTTTTTACCCGAAGTTCGAGATAGGTGTACAAAGTAAATGTTGCCGTCAGCATCACTATGTAATACAGGATCACCCCATACCCCATACGTTGATTTCAGTATACCATTCTTCCATGAGGCCCCATTATTACTGCTCCAATAATGATTTGCAATATTGGCTCCCGCTACAATCGCATTCGGATTTGACCTACTTATACATATGCTGGGTTCATTCGGATAAAAAATGGATTGTGTTTTATCCTGTTCGTTGATTTGCACCTCATCGGTTTGCGCAAAAACGCCAACGAAACTCAAACAAAAAAGGACCAATATGCTGTTCTTCATTTACTTATTTTATCAGATTTAAAGCCAAAAATAGACAATGCCTAACGATTAAAGAGTAATCGTTCACCTTTCTTAGATTCATCAAAATTGCCATTGTCAAAAGCAAGATGACCAGAAACTAATGTTTGTCTTATGCTATGACTAAACGTCGTCCCTTCTAGTGGCGACCAGCCACACTTATACAATATGTTATCCTTGCTAATTGTGTAGGGTTTGTTTGGATCAACGACAACTACGTCGGCCCATTGCCCAGCTTCTATAAAACCTCTTTTATCAATTTCAAACAGTTCAGCCGGTTTGTGACACATACGATTTACCACTTCCTCTATTTCAATTTTCCCATTCTTGGCATGTTCCAACATCAATTGCAAACTGTGTTGCACAAGCGGTAATCCAGATGGGGCTTTTAGATATTTTTGTTGCTTTTCATCCCAGGTATGGGGTGCGTGGTCTGTTGCTATAACATCAAATTTGCCTTCATTTAAAGCAACCCAAAGGGCATCCTGATCTGCCTCAGATTTTATTGCCGGATTACACTTTATAAGTGACCCTTTTTCATCATATTGTGATGCGTTAAAAGACAAATGATGCACACAAACTTCTGAGGTTATGTTCTTTGTTTTAAAATCATCTCCTTTTTCAAACAACGCTATTTCGTCTGCCGTTGATATGTGTAAAATATGAATGCGGGTACCATACTTGTTTGCCAGTTGAGCGGCTTTACTTGAGGATAATAAACACGCTTTGTGATTTCTAATTTCAGGATGTGCTGAAAAGGGAATGTCCTCTCCAAATTTGTCAATATACGTTTGGGTATTTTCTTTTATAGTCCTCTCATCTTCACAATGAAGTGAAATTATTGTTGGCGCATTTGCAAAAATACTGGATAAAATGTGGTCGTCATCAACCAACATATCGCCTGTGCTACTGCCCATAAAAATCTTAATTCCACAAACTGTTTTGGGGTCCGTTTTTAGAATTTCCTCATAGTTGTTGTTCGTTGTACCCATAAAGAATGAGTAGTTGGCCAATGCCGTGTTCGAAGCAACTACATATTTCTCCTCCAAGATTTCCTGTGTAACCGCTTGAGGAATTGTATTGGGCATTTCCATAAAACTGGTAACCCCACCAGCAACGGCGGCCTTTGCCTCAGTATATATATTTGCTTTATGTGTTAAACCTGGCTCTCTAAAATGTACCTGATCATCTATAACTCCTGGTAACACCCACATGCCTTTCGCATCTATCTCGATAGCAGATTCACAACTTAATTCTGGCCCAACTTCCTGAATGATGCCATCCTTTATATGGACATCTTGTTGGAATCGTTTGTGCCGATTGAAAATCGTCCCGTTTTTTATAATATACTCTTTCATTTGTTCAAATACATTGGCAGACAAAGGTATATTTAATTCAAGATTTGACTTGAGTTTATACCGATATTCCACAATCATGACTTTTTTTTGTATCAACCAATTGGTTCCCTTAATTTTCCCATCTTATGTCCGACAAAAAACTGTTCCTTCTTGACGCATATGCATTAATCTTTCGTGCATACTATGCGTTTATAAAAAATCCACGTATCACGAGTTATGGGTTAAACACATCCGCCATATTTGGTTTCACCAACACGCTATTGGATGTTTTGCAAAACCAAAAGCCAACACACATTGCTGTTGTTTTCGACCACAAGTCAGAAAACATACGAAAACAAGAATACCCGTTATACAAGGCAAACCGAGACGAAACACCTGAGGACATAAAGCTATCAGAGCCATATATAAGACGTGTGATTGAGGCGTTTAACATTCCAATCTTAGAGGCCGCAGGGTATGAGGCAGACGATGTAATTGGCACGTTAACAAAGAAGGCGGAAGAAGCTGGCTTTATCACTTATATGATGACTCCGGATAAAGATTTTGGCCAGTTGGTTACAGAAAAATCATTCATGTACAAGCCTGCACGATCAGGAAATAGCGCTGAAGTGTGGGGACCGGCAGAGGTTTGCGAGCGGTTCCAATTAGACAATACACTGCAGGTTATAGACTATTTAGGTTTAATGGGTGATGCTGTTGACAACATTCCAGGGGTTCCAGGAGTTGGACCCAAAACTGCAAGTACACTGCTTAAACAATACGGCAGTATGGAGCGCATATATGAAAACACACATGAGCTAAAAGGAAAGCTAAAAGAAAAAGTAGAAGACAATAAAGACCAGGCTTTTATGAGTCGGAAGTTGGCAACCATCCTGCTTGATGCTCCAGTGGATTTTGATGAGGCTAGTTTGGTGCACGAAGAACCAAATAGAGAGGCTATCCGAGAGCTATTTGATGAGGTTGAATTTAAAACACTTTACAAACGTGTTTTGGGTGAATCACCAGCGTCAATTGCAACGGGTGGTCAACAATCGTTGTTTGGAGATCTACCAACTACTAGTACAGCCGGAGCAGCTGCTAAAGCAGCAAAAACCTTCGAAGGAGTTACGACAATTGATGATGTTAAACACAATTACGAACTTACTGACACACCTGAAAAACGGAATGCACTACTTGATAAATTACTGAAACAAAAAACGGTTTGTTTTGATACAGAAACGACAAGCTTAGACCCACTTCGAGCACGAATTTTGGGATGTGCTTTTTCGTTTGAAAAGAATGTTGGGTACTATGTTAATTTCCCCGACGACTTTGATGCGACCAAAGCAATTCTAGCGGAATTCAATCCGTTTTTCGAAAACACCCAAATTGAAATGGTGTTGCAAAATGCCAAGTACGACATCAAAGTACTTTGGAATTACGATATAGAGGTCAATGGAAAACTTTTTGATACGATGTTAGCCCACTATTTGTTGGAGCCTGACCAACGCCACAACATGGATTACTTGTCGGAAACATATTTGGGATATCGCCCAGTTTCAATCACTGATTTGATTGGCAAAAAAGGCAAAAATCAATTGAGTTTTGATATCGTACCTTTAGACAAAGCAACTGAATATGCAGTAGAGGATGCAGATATAACCTTGCAACTTAAACATGAATTTGAACCAAAACTAGTATCTGAAGAAGTAAGGTCTGTTTTCGATAGAATTGAAATTCCGCTGATAAAGGTCCTTGGCCGAATGGAACGAGAAGGAGTGAACGTAAACACTGAATTCTTGGCTAACTACTCCAAAGAATTGGAAACAGAATCTTTAACCATAGAAAAAGACATTTACGAACACGCTGGCTTGAAATTTAATATTGCTTCACCAAAACAACTCGGTGAGGTGTTGTTTGATCATCTTAAGTTGGATGCAAAAGCGAAGAAGACTAAGACTGGTCAGTATAAAACGGATGAGGCTACGTTAACTAAACTTGCCGACGTTCATGCCTTACCAAAAATGATTTTGGAGTATCGTCACAATCAGAAGCTTAAAAGTACATACGTGGATGCTATACCGCGATTGGTTAACCCAGATACACACAGAGTACACACCAATTTCGCTCAAGCGGTTGCTGCAACAGGACGTTTAAGCAGCACGAACCCCAATCTACAGAATATTCCAATACGTACAGACAAAGGGCGTGAAATCAGAAAAGCCTTTATTCCGCGGGATGAAGACCACGTATTGGTTGCTGCAGATTACAGTCAAATTGAATTGCGCATTGTTGCCTCTATGAGTGGCGACGAAGCCATGTCGGAAGCGTTTATAAATGGTTTAGACATTCACACAGCGACTGCAGCAAAAGTTTTTGGGGTTGAATTGGATGACGTTACCAAAGAGCAGCGTTACAAGGCTAAAAGTGTAAACTTTGGGTTGATATACGGACAAGGGGCGTCTGGACTATCACAAAATTTAAAAATTAAACGTAGCGAGGCACAGGAACTAATTGATGCGTACTTCGAAAAGTTCAGTGGTATCAAAAAGTTTATGGACGATACCATTAAAGACTGTAGAGACTATGGATATGTAAAAACGCTAATGGGTCGAAAACGCCAAATAAGAGACATCAATTCACTAAACCGAACTGTTGTTGGGTTTGCTGAGCGAAATGCTGTCAACGCGCCTATACAAGGTTCAGCCGCTGATATGATAAAGCTTGCAATGATTAACATCGACGCGGCTTTACATCTACAAGGTTTTAAGTCCAAAATGATATTGCAGGTGCATGATGAATTGTTGTTTGACGTACATCGTGACGAACTAGATAGATTAAAAATGTTAATCAAACCATTGATGGAACATGCTATGCCGTTGAAGGTTCCGACACTTGTTGAAATTGGTGAAGGTCAGACGTGGTTGGAAGCGCATTAGGGTTTAATGATTGAATAATAGAATGTCTGAATTTGTATGATGATGTGAATAGATGTACCCTGAAAGTTATCCGTTTAACATACCTAAAGCGGCTACAACTATTCGTACCACCAGTGCAACTCCCGCAAATAAGAATGTTAGCTTGATTCCAATCGCGACAATACAGACGACCCAGACGACGTAGTGCGCGTATTTATGGTCTGACTTTAGCATTGAGATAAACCCCAACACAAATGCGAATGCCAATGAACCATATGCGATAATATCAAGGGTTAAATACCAATTTTTATAGGTGTCAGAATGATAATCAGAAGTAAAGTTAGAGAAATCGTAATCCTCGTTCTCCTTCGCATTTTTAAAATCGTCGTGCAAATCGACAATATGTTGTCCAATTGACTTGGTCTCATTAAAACTCGACAATACCTTAGGTGTAACAAGTATAGTAACCAAACCAATTATACTTAAAATCGCTGCGGTAATGAGTCGTTTGCATTGCACTAGAAACTTAAATTGAAATGTTCAATCGTTTATAAATAAAACCCATCAACCAGGCCGGTCCAATCAGCAAGAATTGTATGTCTTGTAAGAACGATGGTTTTTTGCCTTCTATTTTATGTCCGACGAATTGAAACACCCATGCGGTTACGAAAATCGCAAGACTTACGTATGCCATCATGGCGTTGTTAGCGCCTACCCACTCAAAGATTTGACTGTTTAACCAGAGGCAGAAAAGTCCCCAAAAAACAAACCCAATTGCAAGCGACTTCGACAAAATAAAATAATAGACCAACGCAAGTAATAACACAATACTTCCGGCATTCAGCCACATCGTTTTCGTAGCCAAACCTCCAATAGGAACGGCGTACAGTAAACCAACGAGGGAGAAGAAAATGGCGGGTACACAAATCCAGTGGATGTATTTATTGGTACCATTCTGATGGCTTTCGCCGTAAGTATCTAAAAGGGTGTTAATTTTTCTCATGTGCCTTGTTTTGCGCATATAAAATTAAAAGAAACGAGTCACATTATATCAATAGTCTAAAAGATCACGTAAAACCGAAGCTACTTTATCACCATTTGGCAGCATCACTTTCTCTAGTCCCATGTTCATCGGGACAGCTGGAGTATCAACACTTCCTAATGTTTGTACCGCTGCATCCAACGATTCAAAACAGTTTTTAGAAATTCGGCCTGCAATAGATTCCGCAAAAGAATTTGTAATGGTTTCTTCTGTTAAAACCAGCACTTTCCCATGTTTGCGCACCTGGTCGTAAATGGCTTCGTCGTCACATGGACTAAGTGTTCTTAAGTCAAGAATTTCAACTTGACTATTGAACTGCTTTGCTGCAGCTTTCGCCCAATAAACGCCCATTCCGTAAGTAATTACTGCAACAGATTCACCATTTTCTACCGATTCATCTGAGGCGTATTGGTCAATTCGCGCTTTACCCAGTGGTATCACGTAGTCTTCAGACGGTTCAGGTGTTTTTGCATCATCCGTTCCTGGTACCTTGCTCCAATAAATGCCTTTATGCTCAAACATCACTACAGGGTTTGGATCGTAAAAAGCTGCCTTCATCAATCCTTTCATGTCTGCTGCATTACTTGGGTACACAATTTTAATCCCTTTTATAGGCAGTATACTGCTTTCGTTGGTTCCAGAGTGATATGGTCCTCCACCACCATAAGCGCCAGTGGGAACACGGATTACACTTTGAACATGGAACTTTCCTTGACTTAGATATCCCGATTTACTTAACTCTGTAACAAGTTGGTTGACTCCTGGCCAAATGTAATCTGCAAACTGGATTTCAACTACCGGTTTGCATCCTACAGCACTAAACCCTGCGGTAGAGCCAACAATATATGCCTCTTGAATTGGCGTATTAAAAACCCTGCTCTTACCATATTTCTGGGCCAAAGTTGCCGCTTCACGAAATACACCACCTAAACGAATTCCTACGTCCTGACCATACAATAAAGCTTCAGGATGTTTCTTCAAAATCTCATCCAGAGCGAATAAAGCCGCATCTACCATCATAATGGTCTCCGCTCCTTCGGGTGATCGCTCCCCTTGTTCTTCAGTTATTGGTGTTGGTGCTAAAACATGGTTCGTTAATGACCCTTCTTCAGGATCAGGTGCATTAACAGCCTTATCAAATTCCTCGGCGATAAACGAATCTGCGGTCTCTCTTATTTCCTCTAACTCTGACTTGTCAACACCTAACTTGATTAATAACTTAAATATTTTTGGGAATGGATCTTCCTTTTGGTCCTCTTCCAAGTCATCTCTGTACCATTCACTCCGAACACCACTTGTATGATGACCTAGAAGTGGTACTTTGGCATGGACAAGCATTGGTGCACGATGCTCACGCACCCAGCCAATCGCTTTGGCCATCCCATCATATGACGAAACAAAATCTGCTCCATCTAAACGTTGTGTCTTTAGTCCTTTAAATCCTTTTGCAAATTCAAATGCATCCATTGCGCGCATTTCATCAGCACTTGCAGAAATACCCCAGTCATTGTCTTGAACCAAATATAGGATTGGAAGCTGGTGAAGTACCGCCATTTGTAATGCCTCACTTACCTCTCCTTCTGTCATTGAGCCATCACCAATTGAACAAACCACAACCGGATTTTCAGACTCTAACAAACCTTGTTCTTCTTTGTATTTCAATCCATGAGCAATCCCAGTTGTAGGAATCGCCTGCATGCCTGTTGCGCTGCTTTGATGTGCCATTTTTGGCATATCCTCCCGGCTTAATGAAGGATGAGAATAATACGAACGCCCACCAGAAAATGGATCATCGGCTTTTGCCAGTAATTGCAACATAAGTTCATAAGGTGTCATACCTATGCCGAGCAATAACGACTCATCTCTATAATATGGTGCTACCCAATCTTGTGATTGCAATAAATACGCCGTTGCCAACTGAATGGCTTCATGGCCTTTGGAAGTAGAATGTACGTATTTGGTAATTGGCCTATTCTCTTCGTAAATAGCTGCCATAGCACGGCTCTCGCACATGCTTTTATACGCTTTCTTAATTATTTTGATACCAACGGGACTCCGTTTAATAGATACGTATTTTGCCTGTTTCATTGAGTAGTGCAAGTTTAACGATTATTTGCATTACAGTTTGAATGCTCAGACATAAAAAAGCAGCCCCTAAATAGGAGCTGCTAATGTTAAGTAAAACTATAAAAAGTAATCATCTGCGTCGTGTTCGTTGCTGTGGATTTTGATGCGCTATAAAACGATCTAGTTGTCTTAAACTGTCATCAAAAGTCAAGCTTCTACGGACTTGTCTGAAATTATGCTTGTCGATAACAAACCCGTACGAAAATTTCGCAAGTTCCAGTTTCGTACGGTCGAAGGCCAACAAATTCATTAGTTGACTAACCTCAGCACTTGTTGCTCTTGAGCTTCTAATAAACTGTTTGGCGATTGCCAATTTGTTTCTGTCAAACGCTGCGCGTCGCATTTGTTGTTTGGTCGACATAAATCGGTTGTGTCCATACCCACCCCTGTTTCCATAGGTCGATCTGTTGCGTCGATTTTGGTCTCTGTACACTGGTTGTCGCCTCACCGGTGGGTTCAATCTTTTGACTTCTGTGACCCGCAAGTTATAGTTGTCGGTAAGTCTTGCAAATACAGCGGACCGAAACGGAATGTTAACAGACCCGTTGTACAACACTTGTCGACCAGCTTGACTTTGACCTTGACCTCTGCCCTGACTACGATTGCCAAAAATTTCAACGATTTTGATTCGATGGGTTCCCGCATTTAAGTTGCTCACTGCTAAAGTACCTCCTACATCGGCGTACCGGATTCCATCTACAACGACGACAAACTGTCCATCGTTGAACAAGTTGAGGTGGAGCTTAGAGCTCACCCCTGCTTGTGTATCTATTCCAAAGATGCTTAAAGTTAATACTGTTAAAAGAGTAAAAGTTGTTTTCATAATATACCTCCCGTTAATTAATAATTGTTTCAGAAGATAATTCAAGACCTATACCCAACAGGATTGCTAAATGTTAAGTATTTAATTATTAGATAGTTAAGGAATATGGGGCGTCTCAAAACTGTCCTTTGATTAGGACAAATATTTCCATAACGAGGTCATTTTCTGTTGCTTACCTTACTTCCACAGAACGGTTCCTGTAATGTCCTCTATTGGGACAAATCCATAAAATCGGCAATCATAAGAATAGTGTCGATTGTCCCCCATAAAAAACGCCATATCTGAAGGAATTGTCAATGGCCCAAAATTGTCGCGCGTCCATGTACCTTTTTCATTGAGTTCCCTTAGAACTGGAGGACCCAAATCTGAACTATGATGTATCACTTTTAGGTCTAGGATGCCAAATTCTTTTGCTCTGACATCAGAAAGCATAACTTGATACGTCCCATCCAGAAGGGCCTGATTGTCTATAACAGGTTGCTTTTTATTGAGTTCTAGGAAGGTTTTATCTGGGATTACGTAACTGTGCTGCAACACCAAATTCTCATCGAAGTTTTTGCCATTTCTATAAAAAATGCCATTTTTCATTTCTATCTCATCCCCTTCTAAACCGCACAACCTTTTAACAAAAACCTCATTTACTTCTCCCAGAAGTGGTGGTAGAAATGTTGCAAAATCCCCAATATCAGAACGTACTAAACTGGTTGCTATTAAATGACTATTCAACGGGAGCGTTGGTTCATTTGACGTAGTAGGAAGTTTATAATTAACCAAGATTCCCATTGTTTTGGCAATTGCCAATAGCCCAATTAGCAAGCCAAGGCCTATTGCGATTTTTTTCATAGTTTTTTGCTGTATTTCAAACTTACGTAATTTGATTAAGAGTCGGTTTCGCCTTTACTCTGTTTACATATCTTTGTCGGATGCAAACACCGTTGAAGCTCTACAATTCAAAGCACAAGGCTTTGGAAGTTTTCGAACCATTGAACCCTCCTTTTGTTGGTTTATATGTTTGTGGGCCCACTGTTTATAGTGAAGTTCATGTAGGAAATGTGCGAACCTTCAACTCGTTTGACCTGATTTACCGGTATTTGTTACATCTTGGTTACAAGGTTCGGTATGTGCGCAACATTACTGACGTTGGGCACCTTTTAGACGACACTTCTGAAGATCGTATTTCTAAAAAAGCGCGGCTTGAAAACATTGAGCCTATGGAAGTTGTTCAGCGTTATACGGTAGATTTTCATCAAACGATGGAATCCTTTAACGCTCTACCTCCAAGCATTGAACCCACCGCCACCGGACACTTAATTGAACAAATCGAATTGGTCCAAACCATCCTTGACAAAGGTCTAGCTTATGTGTCAAACGGTTCTGTTTATTTTGATGTTGAAGCGTACAATAAGATCAACAATTACGGTGAATTATCTGGAAGAAATATTGATGACTTACTTGCAAACACACGAGAATTAGATGGTCAAAGTGACAAGCGCCACTCCGCTGATTTTGCGTTGTGGAAGAATGCTGAACCACAACACATCATGAAATGGAACTCTCCTTGGGGTGTGGGTTTTCCTGGTTGGCACCTCGAATGCTCTGTGATGAGCACAAAATATCTTGGTAAAAGCTTTGACATACACGGTGGAGGAATGGATCTAAAATTCCCACACCACGAATGTGAAATTGCTCAAAACAAAGCAGGTTACGAACAAGACCCAGTTAAATATTGGTTGCATACGAACATGCTCACGTTTAACGGCAAAAAAATGGCCAAAAGTGAAGGCACGGGTATTACACCTCGAGAATTACTTACAGGAGACCATCCCTTATTGTCGCAAGCCTATAGCGCCATGACAATTCGGTTTTTTATGCTGCAGGCCCATTATAGAAGCACTTTGGACTTTAGTAATGAAGCACTGCAAGCTGCAGAAAAAGGACTAAAGCGTCTGACGGTAGCTTTAGAGGCATTGGGTACATTAGCCCTTTCCGAAACATCAACCGTGGATGTTTCTGAAATGCGCGAAAAGTTATATGCCGCAATGAACGATGATTTCAATTCACCTATTGCGATTGCACATCTTTTTGAAGCGGTTAAATGGATAAATCTGATAATAGAAGGAAAAGAGACAATAACGTCAGCTGATCTTGACGATTTAAAAACGCTATTGCCGGAATTTGTTGTCGATGTTCTTGGATTAAAAAGCGAATCTGATAATGATGGAATGGCAAAAATAGACGGATTGGTTCAGTTCGCTTTAGAGCTACGTCAACAGGCGAAAGAAGATAAAAACTATGGCATGTCTGATGACATTCGAGATCGCTTGAAAGCGCTTGGCTTTGAAATAAAAGATGGTAAAGACGGCACGACTTATTCAAAAATATGATGCACTGGAAGATATTTCCCTCAATTCTAATACTCTTAATCATTGGCAGTTGTAAATCTGATGTTAAAGATATAAAAGACCCAAAAAAGAAAGATCCACCCAAAGTGGTTTCAGTAACGTTTGATTCAGATTCCGCGTATAAATATGTCGCTGAGCAAGTGGCCTTTGGACCAAGAGTACCTGGCACCAGAGCTCACCAAAAAACATTAAATTACCTTAAAGCAAAATTGGCAGCGTTCTGTGATACAGCAGAAATACTAAATGGCACTTTAACAAATCGAGAAAATCAAGTCATTCCAATATACAATGTTTGGGGACGGTTTGATATCGACAATCCGAAACGTATCATTTTAGGGGCTCACTGGGACACCAGACCACAATCAGATGAAGATCCAACAATTAATGATAAACCTGCTGATGGCGCGAATGATGGCGCTAGTGGTGTGGGTGTTTTGTTAGAAATTGCGCGTCAGTTAAAATCATTAAAGCCAAATTATGGCATTGACATCATCTTTTTTGATCGAGAAGACGGTGGAGAAAGTGGTGGTCATCCGGATAGCTGGTGCTTGGGGTCTCAACAATGGGCCGACTTCGCTTTAAACAATGGGTATAACGCCAAGCACGGTATCGTTCTTGATATGGTCGGAGCTAAAAATGCCACTTTTGCTTTGGAAGGAAATTCTCTAAGATTCAACCAGCAACTTATGTTAGAAACATGGAAAACGGGTCAATATTTAGGATATGGAAGCTACTTTTTATCTATACCAGGCAACACCATTACTGACGACCATTTGTATATGAATCGTTTTGCTGGCATACCTACAATTGATATCATTCACTATGACTTGAAAACGATGAATCGCTTCCCAGATCACTGGCACAAGCAGTCTGATAACATGGAAGTGATTGATAAAAATACCTTGAAAGCCGTTGGTCATACTGTATTGCATTTGGTAACCAATAAACAATAGTTAATTTATTCTTTGATATGGAAACTGTATTACTCTCTGTTTTTACATTAGAAAATCTTGGTGACTTGGTCATGCTGGTCATGTTGCAAGCTGTCCTTGGTTTCGACAACCTATTGTATATTTCACTAGAATCTAAAAAAGCACCTGCTGATAGGCAAAGTTTTGTGCGTAAAATGGGTATTGGTGTTGCAATTCTTTTTCGGATTGTTCTCCTTTTTGTTTTGATGTCGGTTATTTCGTTGGTGAAAGAACCATTGTTTCATATCAGTTGGACTGACGTATTCGTAGCTCATTTTGATTTCCATAGTATGATTGACCTACTTGGTGGTATATTTATTTTATATACAGCCACTAAAGAGATTTGGCATATGATGAGTATCCATGATGGTGGTAACGAAGAAAAAGACAAAAAGCCCAAAACTGTGGGGCAGGTCATTTTCTGGATTGTATTGATGAACCTTGTTTTTTCATTTGATTCCATTCTGAGTGCTATGGCCCTTTCTGAGGTCTTTGTTGTGATGGCGACAGCAATTGTTATCGGTGGTATTTTAATGATTTGGTTGGCTGATCGCGTATCAGAATTTTTACAGCGCAATAGAATGTATGAGGTACTTGGTTTGTTCGTTTTGTTTGTCGTGGGCATCATGCTAATAACGGAAGGTGGACACTTGGCGCATATGGAGATTTTTGGCACTAAGATCACAGTCATGAATAAGGTTACGTTCTATTTTATCATTACTATTATGGTGTTAATTGATATCGTACAAGGAAGATACCAACGAAAAATTTCGAAAGAATTGTCCAGTAAAAAGTGATCTAAACAAATCGTATGCAGCAAGAAAAGGCATTGGCCATTTTAAAATCCGGAAGAAATGTGTTTCTAACCGGTTCTGCTGGTACAGGGAAAACCTTTGTCCTAAATAAATACATCCAATATCTAAAAGAACGTAAAATTCCGGTTGCCGTTACAGCGTCTACAGGTATTGCTGCTACTCATATGAATGGACAAACGATTCATTCATGGTGCGGTATGGGCGTTAAAGACAGCATCCATCAGGTTGATTTAAGAAAACTGGGTGAGAAGAAATACATTCAAAAAAACGTCCAGAATGCCAGAGTACTGATTATCGATGAAATATCGATGTTACACAAGAACCAGCTTCAAATGGTCGATGAAATATTAATCCATTTGAAATCCAGTTTTGAGGCGTTCGGTGGATTACAAGTTGTGCTTTCCGGTGACTTTTTCCAGTTGCCTCCTGTTACAAAAAACGAAGAAACAAACCGCGAGAAATTTGCCTTTATGAGCAAGTCGTGGGTTGACGCAAGATTGACCGTCTGTTACCTCACTGAACAGTTTCGCCAAACCGACAACGAACTGAATGACGTATTGAATCAAATAAGGAAAAATGATGTTAGTGTCGAGAGTATGGCAATTCTTGATGAAGCGGTTTACAATAAATTCAAAGAGGAGCCAACCCGACTGTATAGTCACAACTATGATGTAGATCGAGTAAACCTAATTGAAATCGAAACGCTTGCTGGAGAAGAAGAGATATTTCCAGCCACAGTAAAAGGAAATCAAGGTTTAAAAGAAATGCTAACGAAATCAGTGTTGGCGCCAGACAATCTGATTTTAAAGGAAAACGCACGTGTAATGTTTGTAAAAAACAATTACGAAAAAGGGTATATGAATGGTACGCTAGGTTCGGTAACTGCTTTCGACCCAGACACAGGTTTCCCAATTGTGAAGCTTAGTACCGGGAAAGAAATAATTGCAGAACCTGAGGTTTGGTCGGTTGACGATGAATCTGGTAAAACGCTGGCGTCGTTTACTCAGATTCCATTACGTCTAGCCTGGGCCATTACGGTACATAAAAGTCAGGGAATGACCTTAGAGGCCGCAGAAGTGGATTTAACCAAGACGTTCGAACCCGGACAAGGATATGTTGCTCTGTCGCGGTTGAAAAACATTGACGGCTTGAGGTTATTGGGGTACAATGAAATATCTCTACAGGTCGACGGTTTAGCCCTTAAGGCCGACAATCGTTTTCAAGAGCTCAGCGCACATGCTGAGAAAACCATTGATTTTAAAACGATTGGACAAAGCCAAATAGATTTTATCAAACACTGTGGTGGTATAACGGACCCCGAGGAAATAAAGAAACAGGCGAATAAGACCAAGGCGAAAAAGAGTAAGGTTTCTACTCAAGACCAGACAAAAGCGCTGTTTGAAGCAGGGGAAACTTTAAAAGCAATTGCAGACGAGCGTGGTTTAACAACAGGTACGGTAGTTAGTCACTTAGTATCATTACGGGCTCAGGGAATCGAATTGAATTATAGTCGGTTGAAGCCAGCACTTAAAGGTATCGAAGAAATGGAAGCCGCTTTGACGGAAATTGAATCACGTGACAACGCAGAAGATTTTCTAGAAAATGGCATCGTACGTTCTAAGGTATTGTTCGATCAATTAAAGGGGAAATACAGCTACGAGAAAATCAATCTCTTCAAGCTATTTCAATAGTGTTTTATTTCCGTGACATAGTCCAATTTTCGGAATAATATCCACATATGGCAATCTGCGTTCATTTTGGCAGATGATTTGATTACATGTTTTTTAATATCTGAAACGCTATTCATTTTAATGTCGCATGTATGAAAAACCTTTATTTAGTCGTTCCTTACCAACTCTTAATAATTTTGGGGAATAGTAATCTAAGTGTATACCGTCAACAAAAAGTGAACTATTAAGGGTAAAGATTTAAGAGAGCGGTTTTAATAACTTTATTTGATTCTGCACAAACATACCTGTTAAATCGAAAATGCAGATTGGCTGCATTTTGAGCTTGTACTCTTGAATAAAAATAAGAGTATGAATATTCTAGAATTTGTAAAAGAGTTTCCTAATGAAGAAT
>JBLING010000006.1:0-24076 GCA_047639155.1 bacterium | reverse complement strand
TCGAGAAGCGGTACATGATTTCTGTTACAAACGACCTCATTATGCCTTAGGAGTTTACACCCCATTTGAGGTTCATAACAACAGTATGCCAAAAATTGACCTCACTAAATCAAAACAAGCTGTCAAAGAACGAAAACTAAGAAATCGAAGCCAAGGATGTGGAATTAAATGTAGTTAAGCGGCATTTAAACCAATTCATTTATCCTTCTATTTCATTAAATCTATACTCAAATATATTTCCAACAATTAACATTTCAGAATCCAAATGTACATAAAGGGAATCCACTGTTTATGGGCATGTTCGTTATACCGAACATCGCTTTTAACGTTTTCGTACATTCCTAATAGCCTATATACAAAGGTATCTTATTCATTTTCTACCGGCCGTTATGTAAATTCAATCATTCAGTAGTTTGCCATCCAGGGTAAGTTAATGCAACAGAACCCTAGAAACTCCTTAGGAAGCCAGTTTTTGTGAATATCAAGAGCAATAGCAAGTTTAATCGTAGAATGATATGATTTTCTTGTTGTCATCATAAGCCAAAATCAAAGCCATTATATTTTATAAATGCCGTTATTGCGAACTTCTTTAGAACCCCAATTTTACAACACCTTAAAAACATAATCGCCTATTAATGAGTCAAATATACTTAAAAAATGTTCGACTTTAGGAGCCTAAGGGCTACCCCACAAACATCTCACCACTTTATACTTCATACTTCCTACTCAAAAAGTACCTTTGCGCCATGAAAATCATCAAGTATATCCTCATCTTCTTTGGATTTGGATTAGCGGGCACATTTCTTGCGACATTTTTTGCTCCAGATAACCACGTTGTAGTCCACGACATTCAAATTAACCAGCCATTGGAACAATGCTGGGATGCCGTTTTTAATCCCGAAGTTCTTCCGAATTGGCGCGACAATCTAGATACAGTGGAAACATTGTCTGGTCAATATGATGAAACAGGGTTCAAAGCTTTGTTCGTTTTTAGCGACGAAAAACAAGTGTCGAAACCCGTATATGAAGTGGATTCAGTGTTGAAACACGAATCAGCAACTTCCTCAATACTATTAAGTGATAAAATTAGATTGGATACAAAGTATGAATTTGTAGCCCATGACTCAGCATCAACAGTTTTAAAAGTTACGACAATCCTAACCCCTAAAGGATGGTTGTTTAAAGTGATGTTTAGTGGATCCGGGAATGGATTAGAATTAAAGCGAAAAGCTGAATTGGATAACCTTAAAAAGTGGTTGGAAAACCAATCTCCCACACCAATTGAATAAATTTAAATCCAACAAGAGCAACCACGCCTAGTTTTAAGATTACACCGCCAACAAATCCAAGGAACGAGCCTATCCCGGACCTAATTGCTGTTTTGTTGTCTTGACCTGCAATTAATTCTCCAACTACAGCACCTGCAAAAGGTCCAACAAGAATAGTCAATGGGCCTAAAATTGGGAATAAAAACGCCAGGATTAAACCAATTATGCTTCCACGTTTACCTGCATTTGTGCCACCGAACTTTTTTGTTCCCCAAATGGGTAAAAAGTAGTCTATAACTGTAATTCCAATTACGATTAATGCGCACCACAATAACATAGGAGTTGAAGGGTGGACGGCTTCAGAGGAGTGAAAAATAAGTCCCAACAAAGACAAATAAGCAATCGGAGGGCCTGGAATAATCGGAGCAAAACAACCGATTACGCCCAAAAGCAAAAACACAATTCCGAGGATAATAAGTACAATGTCCATCTAACAAATATATAACGGGTTTCAGACGCATCTGGTTGATTTTTACGAAACCAAACAGAAAATCTATAAACAACGGTATTTTTGAAGTCGATTAAGACTATGCAACTGTACATTCAAGACGTTACCCTTCGAGATGGGATGCATGCCATTCGGCATCAGTATACCAAACAACAAATTAGAGACTTAGCGATTGCCTTAGATCGCGCCAAGGTTGATGCGATTGAGATCGCACATGGAGACGGATTGTCAGGTGGAAGCTTCAACTACGGCTTTGGAGCGCACACAGATTGGGATTGGTTGGAAGGTGTTGCTGAAGAATTGAATCATGCCGTTTTAACGACACTATTAATTCCTGGAATTGGGACAATTGAAGACCTTAAAAAAGCATATGCACTTGGTGTTCGATCCGTTCGTGTAGCTACCCATTGTACAGAAGCGGATATTTCACAACAGCATATTGAAGCGGCTAAAAATATGGGGATGGACGTTGGTGGGTTCTTGATGATGTCACACATGAATACACCTACTAAGTTAGCAGAACAAGCGAAATTGATGGAACAATATGGCGCCGATTGTGTTTATGTTACGGATAGTGCTGGAGCTTTGTTAATGTATGAAGTAGCCGACAGAATGAAGGCGTTTAAAGATACACTTGATTCAAATACGGAAATAGGAATTCATTGCCATCATAATCTAGGACTTGGTGTCGCCAATACAATAGTAGCCATGGAACATGGGGCTAAAAGGTTGGACGCATCGTTGGCCGGAATGGGTGCAGGAGCAGGTAATTGTCCGCTGGAAGTATTGATTGCCGTTTTGAATAAAATGGACGCCAAACATAATTCGGATTTACATCAGTTGATGGATTTAGCAGATGACGTAGTGCGTCCGTTACAAACACGTCCTGTGCGGGTTGACAGGGAAACACTAAGCCTCGGATATGCAGGTGTATATTCTAGTTTTCTATTGCATAGTGAACGTGCTGCCCAACGGTATGGTTTAGATACAAGAGACATTTTAGAAGAATTAGGAAAAAGAGAAATGGTTGGCGGACAAGAAGACATGATTTTGGACGTAGCCTTGGACATGAAAAAGAAAAAGAAATGAATATTAAATCAATTGCACAGCAATTAGACCAAGCCGCTATGAAGGCAGAAGCTGTGGAACAAATAAGCGTAACCCACAAATTTTCAGAAGAGGAAGCCTACAAAATTCAGGCTTTGGCGATGGAAGAAAGATATCTCCGAGGTGATGATTTCGTTGGTTTGAAACTTGGATTTACAAGTTTTGCCAAAATGGAGCAAATGGGTGTGCATGACATGATTTGGGGTCGACTTACAAAAAATATGTGGATTGAAAATGGTGCGACAGTTGATCTAAACGCATTCATACACCCTAGAGCAGAGCCAGAAATTGCATTCAAGCTGAAAAAGGACTTAGACAGAGAGATAAGTCTCGAAGAAATTCCTGAATACATTGAGTCCTGCTGTACGGCAATCGAAGTCATCGATTCTCGATACAAAAATTTTAAGTTTTCGTTGGAAGACGTAATTGCAGATAACTGCTCCTCAACCGGTTTTGTGCTAGGTGATTGGCACCCACTACCTGATAGTCTAAACAACTTAAATATGGCTTTGTCTTTTGATGACGAAGTGGTTGAATCTGATTCGAGTAATGCGATTTTAGACAATCCATATATGTCAGTTTGCAATGCATCTAGATTAGCTGCGAAGTATAATCAAGGGTTTCCAAAAGGTTCTATTTTGCTTGCAGGTGCAGCAACTCCAGCTTTATTTATAAAAGCTGGAACCAAAGTATCTGCCACTGTTGAGAGTTTAGGTGGGGTTTCCTTTACCGTAAATAATCAATAGTGAAATGTGATGTTAATCATAAAACTTATTGATCATGCCTATTGTTTAATTTTATAACCAAAAAGAATTTATGCCTAAATCGGTTCACATAAGAAGGAGTATCGTTATCGCGTTACTCGTTATTGCAGTATCTGTTTTGATATTCTATTTTATCTCACAAAAAGAGGTGAAGGTTGAAAACACCAGTAGTTTTCGCAAAATGAATGTTCAAACCCAGTTTGCCAAAAATGAAGACAAAAAGCTACTCATAGATTTAAGTGGAAAGTTAGTCGCCAAAAATCGCATTGACATCTATGCGGAAGTGACCGGAGTGCTCAGGTCAAATAATTTTAGGGAAGGCCAAATATTTGCAAAGGGACAAGTGCTTGCACAAGTTGACGATGGAGAGATTCAAGCGAACGTAAAATCGCAAAAAGGAATATTGCTAAACAGCATTGCCCAAATCCTTCCAGATATGGCCATTGATTATCCGATGGAAGTTGTGAAATGGAAATTATTTCACGCCGCAATTGATTTCAATAAATCTCTGCCGCCAATGCCAGAAATTGAAAGTGACAAGCTGAAAATGTTTGTTTCATCTAAGAATGTTTTTACAAATTACTTTTCAATTAAGTCGCTTGAATTACGTTTAGCGAAACATAAAATTACGGCGCCGTTTTTAGGAGTTCTAAGTACAACGGATATTGATCCAGGAACTCTAGTAAGGGTTGGGCAACGTATAGGAACGTTTATACAACCGAATACGTATGAGCTTGAAGGGTCAATCAGTGTTGATGATTTAAAGTTTGTAAATAAGGGTAGTGTAGTCCGGTTGACGAACGAACAGAATGGTGCAGAATGGCAAGGCAAAATATTACGTATTAACGAGCAGATTGATCCTGCAACCCAAAGTATTAAGGTTTACATTGGTATCAATGACCCTATGCTAAAAGAAGGACAATATTTGTCCGCAATTATTCAAGGCACCAACTTATTGAAAGTCGTGGAAGCACCAAGGAATCTTCTTTTGGATAAAGATGAGATGTTTTTTATTGAGGACGACTCAGTACTTTCTCGAAAGAAAGTAAACGTGGTTTACAGGGGGGTTGAATCTGTTTATTTAAAAGACATTCCAGATGGAGCAGAATACCTAAGTCAGACTGTTTCTAGTGCGCATGATGGGATGATTGTTACAATTTTGAGTATAGAGGAATAATGAGAAAGGGAATATCGTTTTTCATAAAATATCCAATCACGGCGAATGTGCTAATGTTCATTATCGTGATCTTCGGAATAGTTTCGTATTTCAAGTTGAATTCAAGCTTTTTCCCAATTGTTCCAAACCGTATTGTCAACATCCAACTCGTCTATCCAGGATCTTCACCAGAAGAAATCGAAGAAGGGGTTGTTGTTAAGATTGAAGAAAAGTTAAAAGGTGTTTCTGGAGTCGAACGAATCACATCAAAAAGCCAAGAGAACTCGGCAAATATTACTGTCGAAATTGAAAAAGGATACAAAACCAATGTCGCTTTAGAGGATGTTAAAAACGCCGTAAATGCAATTAACTCGTTCCCAGAGGGATTGGAAAAACCAATTGTATTGTTACGAGAAAACATAAATGCAACAGCAAGTTTTGCGCTTACAGGCAATGATGTTGATCTACGAACGCTGAAAGAGTTTGCACGTCAGGTTGAGTCTGATTTACTCAGTCAGGCCGGTATATCAAAAGTTGAGTTAAGCGGTTTTCCTGAAGAGGAAATTGAGGTTGCCTTAAGCGAGGACGCTATGCAAGCCTATAACATCAGCTTTAACCAAATCTCCGCAGCCATCAATGGCAGTAATGTAGATATAACGGGTGGTACGATTAAAACTAAAGCTGAGGAGCTGCTTATTCGCGGGCGGAACAAAGGATACTATGCACGGGAGTTCGAGTCCATTGTAATCAAATCTACTCCAGATGGAAAGGTTGTTCGGTTGGGAGACGTTGCAATCGTACAAGATCGATGGGCCGACAATCCAAACAAAACTGTGGTAAACAACGAACTTGCTGTTGAGGTGAGTGTTAGCAGTACGGACGAGCAGAACCTAATGGACAACGCCGCATTCGTTCGACAGTATATAAAAGATTTTAATGCCCAAAACACCAAGATAAACGCGGTATTGATCTCAGACAGGAGTGTAACACTAAACGAGCGTCGTGATTTACTGATTAAAAATGGTGGAACTGGAATGCTTCTAGTTTTGTTATTACTGGCCCTTTTCCTCAATATCCGCATCGCGTTCTGGGTTGCAGTGGGTATACCCATTTCCTTTTTCGGAATGATTGTTTTAGCCGCATATTTTGGAGTCACAGTAAACGTGATTTCACTATTTGGGATGATAATTGTTTTGGGAATTTTAGTTGATGACGCTATCGTAATTGCCGAAAACATTTACCATCACTATGAGTTGGGTAAAACGCCGTTGCGTGCCGCTCTTGATGGCACGATGGAGGTAATTACAGCGGTATTGTCTGCCGTATTTACGACCATTATCGCCTTTTCTTTTTTCTTCATGGTTGATGGAAGAGCGGGTGATTTCTTCTCAGAGCTAGCTTTTGTGGTAATTGCTACACTGGCCGTATCTATGATTGAAGCCTTGATTATCTTGCCAAGTCACATGGCGCACTCAAAAGCCCTACAGAGTGGCGAAAAGAAACAAAATAGGCTTGAAAAACTGACCGATAAAATGATGCACTATTTGCGCGACAAGATTTACGCGCCTGTGCTGAGGTACAGTTTGAACAATAAGTTCTTAACCATGGTAATTGTGTTTTGTGCGCTGTTTATTACCATCGGTGCGTTTAAGGGTGGAATAATCAAAACAACGTTTTTTCCTTTCATTGAACGTGATAATGTCGGTATCGTTTTAACCATGCCATCAGGAACACGGGAGCATGTTACGGAGGAAAAATTAATTCAAATTGAAAAAGCAGTAGCACGTGTCAACGAAAGTTACAAAACCAATCGAGCTGATGGGCTGGATATCGTTGAAAATGTGGTCAGAAAAGTTGGGCCCGGTACAAACGTTGGTGGGGTTGATATCAATTTACTGAAAGGGGAAACGCGCAACATTCCAAGTTTTCAAATAGAAAACAAAATTCGTGATGAGGTAGGAATAATTGTCGGGGCAGAAAAATTAACATTTGGTGCGGCAAACCCATTCGGAAAGCCAGTGTCTGTTACGCTCATGAGCAGGGATTATGAACAATTGTCCGCGGCTAAAGAAGAAATTAAAGCAGCCATGAACAAGTTCTCTGAATTGAAAGATGTCGTAGAGAACATCCAACCAGGGCCCCAAGAAATTAGAATAACACTAAAAGACAAAGCACATTTACTGGGATTGTCTGAGGCGGCAATTATGGGTCAAATACGTCAAGGATTTTTCGGACAGGAAGTACAGCGTTTGCAGCGTGGTATTGACGAGGTAAAAGTTTGGGTTCGATACAGTGACGCGAATCGATCGTCGATTAAGCATTTGGAAGATATGCGGATTAGAACCAGTGCAGGACAAGAGTATCCTTTACGGGAACTTGCAGATTATAGCATGCAAAGAGGCGTCGTAGATATAAGTCATATTGATGCACAACGTGAAATAACGATTGAAGCTGATGTGATCGGTCCACAAATCAGCGCACCTGATGTAATTACCGACTTAAAAGAGAATTATGTAACACCAATTCTGGCCAAGTACAGTCAGGTAACTCCTTTATTCGAAGGGCAAAATCGGGAAGCAGCGAAGACTCAGAAGTCAGCAAAAACAGCCTTACCCATAGTGCTCATTCTAATCATTTCCCTTATTATATTTACGTTCAGAAGTGTTGGTCAAACGCTTGCCATATTTGCCCTTATTCCATTTAGTTTGATTGGGGTTGCGTGGGGACACTATTTTCATGGCAACCAAATAAGCATTCTTTCGTTTCTTGGGATTGTAGCGCTGATCGGGATTATCGTAAATGATTCTCTTGTTTTAGTGACCAAACTTAATTCCTTTTTAAAAGAAGGGATGAAATTCAAAGACGCGGTTTATCAAGCTGGATATATTCGATTTAGGGCAATCTTCTTAACGTCTGCAACAACCATAGCAGGACTTGCCCCGTTGTTGTTTGAAAGAAGTTTTCAAGCCCAATTCCTAAAACCTATGGCAATTGCTGTTGCATACGGAATCGCGATAGCGACGGTTCTAACACTGATTGTGTTACCAGTTATCCTACTTGTTTTAAATCACATTCGGGTTTGGTGGAGACACTTCTGGTTTGGAGAAAGATTATCGAATGAAGCAGTGGAACCAGCAATAAAAGAATTAAAAGCAGACAATGAGAAAGTTTAAATTCATCGCTTTTTTCGGAATGATATTGGCACAACCAAATGTGTCAGTAGCACAGCATATGGAGGCGTGGGATGGTCCTAATCAATTCACTATCCACACATGCATCCAACGCGTTTTGAGTAATAATTTTGATGTAGCATTGGCGAATATGGATTCTAAAATTGCACGGAATAGTGTAACCAAAGGAAATGCAGGATTATTGCCAAATGTTGCTGTAAACGGAGGAACAAATTATAGCAATAACAACACTGAACTGAAGTTTGCTGGAGGCATTCCCCCTACAAATGTTGATGGTGCAGTATCTTCTGGGTACAACGCATCACTAGGTTTAAATTATACTGTATTCAATGGTTTTGCCAACCTAAATAATTTCCAGAAACTTAAAGTTTCTCAAAACTTATCAGAAGCGCAACTACAATTAACAATCGAAAATGCAGTCATCACAGTTATAGGATTGTGTCTTGATTATGCGAAAATAGAAGAGGACATTGTTGCCCTTCGAGAAACCATTTCAATATCACTAACACGACTCAATCGGGCGGGAATAGCGCAGTCTAATGGGAGTGGCAGCACAATACAATTGTATAGCGCCAAAGTGGATTTGAACGCAGATAGTGCCAATCTCTTGAACGCATTGAACGCTAAGGGAAGTCTTCAAAGGCAGTTGAATTATTTAATGGGAAATCAGATTGATCAGATAATTGAATTAGAGGCTGATGTCGATTCTTTCGATAAGCCCTACTTTGATCAAATATTAACTGTGGCCAAATTGAACAATAGCTTATTGGTTTTTGCTCGGGTCAAAGAAAACATGACTGAGGTGAATCAAAAGCTAGCATCGGCAAACCAATATCCAACCATTGCATTAAACACAAGCTATGGGCTTAATGCTTCCCAGAGTGGTGCTGGTATAGTTTTAGAACAAAACAATGTTGGTTTTTCGGGAGGACTAACCGTAAGCATTCCTATTTTCTCAGGGGGAAGAACGAAAATAGCGATGGATAATGCCGCTACCCAGATGCAAAAAAGTGCGTTAGAAAAAACCCAAAATGAGCGGTTGGTAGAAAAGGAAGTGTATGATTATTGGAGCAATTACGAGGTAAACGAGCAACTCTTAAAAATGGAGTTGGAAAATCTTAAAACGGCCGAGTTGAATGTATCACGCGCAAGCGAATTGCAAAGACTAGGACAAATAACTTCTGTTGAATTTAGGCTGGCTCAACTTAATTTATTGGCATCAAAAAACCGGATTAACGCAGCCAAATACAATTTGAAAAAATCCGAGTATCAATTGCTAAGGTTAAAAGGAGAGTTGGTAAAATGAAGATAATTTGCGTTGGACGGAATTACCGAAAACATGCGGAGGAATTGGGAAACCAAGTGCCAGAAGAACCCGTATTGTTCATGAAACCGGATTCTGCCATACTTAGACAACGGGATGCGTTTTATATTCCAGATTTTTCCCAAGACGTACATTATGAAGCTGAGATTGTCATAAAGCTTAACCGCTTAGGTAAAAGGATTCAAAGCAAATTTGCTTCGAAATACTTTGCTGAATTTACGTTGGGTATCGATTTTACTGCTCGAGATGTCCAAGCCAAATTAAAGGCCAAAGGTTTGCCCTGGGAAAAAGCAAAAGGCTTTGACAACAGCGCTGTTTGTGGAAATTGGTTGCCAGTTGAAAACGTCAACATGAAAAATCTATCCTTCGAATTAAGGAAGAATGGAGAAACAGTTCAACTAGGCAATACAAAAGACATGTTGTTCCCCATCGAAGAGTTGATTCACCACACATCACAGTATTTTACACTGAAAATAGGGGATCTAATTTACACTGGGACGCCTCAGGGGGTGGGCCCAGTTGCAACCGGAGATATTCTAGAAGGGTATATTGAAAATCAGAAGGTGCTGACCGTTAAAATTAAATAGGGCTCAAATCCAACTATAAGAGTCACTTTGCTATTGCGTATTTTTGATTTTATGTCTGTACTAAAGTATTGTTCTGCATTTTTATTCTTAGGACTCGGATATTGGTCTTTGATTGGAAGCGGTATCATAACGTATGCCTTGGTCATATTTAGTTTTATTGTTATTCCTTTATTGGAGTTGATTCTTCCAGAAAAAAAATCAGCAAACGACGTAAAATCATTGTGGCTTTATGATTTAATTCTTTACGCCATAGTCCCAGGTTATTTCTATTTATTTTACTTATTCTTAAGTACCATCGGTGCAGAACAAAGTGTTGCAAGTCTTATTGGAAAAATATCCGCAATGGGATTATTATGCGGCATTTTTGGGATTAATATGGCACATGAACTTGGTCATCGTAAACGTAAGTTTGATCAAGTTTTGGCGCAAGGTCTTTTACTATCTGCCCAATACACACACTTCTTTATTGAACATAACCGAGGGCACCACAAACGGGTCGGTACACCAGAGGATTCTGCCACCGCACGCAAAGGAGAGCACATTTACAAATTTTGGTTCAGGGTAATATTTGGCGCTTATAAGTCTGCCTGGAATTTAGAAAAGGACAAGTTAGAAAGAAGCAATAAGTCGGCTTGGTCTTTGAATAATGATATGATTCTATATGCAATCGTGCAGATTGTATTACTTAGTTTGGTGTATGGATTCTTTGGGTTGCAGGTGTTGATGTATTATGGAATAGTCTGTTTCATTGGAATATTACTCCTTGAAAGTATCAATTACATTGAGCATTATGGTTTGACTAGAAAGAAAATCAGTAATTCAAGTTATGAGCGAGTGAATGATATACATTCTTGGAATTCGGACCACATTTTAGGCCGGGCATTGTTGTTTGAACTTACGCGTCATTCTCACCATCATGCAAATTCTTTATTGACTTATCAAGCGCTTGAAAGTAGAAAAGACGCTTCTCAATTACCTACTGGTTATCCAGGAATGCTTCTTTTAAGTCTTATACCGCCTTTGTGGTTTAGGGTAATGCACAAGAGGTTACCCTCAGATTAGACGAGTTTGGGTTTGCGCACCATATCGTATTTGTGCAACCCAGGTTTATACGCATGTTGGGTGATGCGTTTTGTTTCAAATTCTAGTTTTTCGAAAAAGGGGAAACTGTATTGAGGCGTGTCCAATTCAATCGAATATGATGGAAATAAATACTCGATTTGTTTAATACCGAACTCTAGTAACTTCTTACCATACTCATTTTTGTGGTGTTCAGGATGAATCATTCCCCAAATAATGCGTGTCGTTGGCTCGTCTGAAACAACATAAAAACCTCCGCCATTGATGTCTCATAGGTAATCTTACCAGAGTTCTGCCCATCTAACCACACCTCTAGGTCACTACGCTCTTCAAGATTAAAATATCTTGCGCAGTTTAAATCAAAGATATTCAAACAAGCCTCACGGTCTGATCTCAAATAACTTCTAATAACTGCGTGATTATTCATCGTGTAAATTTAAAATTAGGTTTAAGGAATCAAAACCGGAATTCACCCAATGAAAAGAGTTTACGCTAATTCATTGGGTTGAGCAGAAGAATTATACCGGATTGAGTTTTCTCAATGTTTTCACCATTTTAGTGTTTAGCCAATTCTCCATCAGATTGTTTGAAATTTTAGTTTGGAGATTTGCCCGTATCGTTTAAAATCTTTTGGTTTTTCGAAAGCAAATATTTTCATTTTAATTAAAGCGGCAGCAATTAAATGATGGATGTAATATATTAGTTAGTGAGTGCGATGTTTTAATGATAAGTGCAGAGGGTTATTAAATATTCAGCACAATACTTCGCCTTCAACTAATATTCTCAAACTACATTTGGAGAAGTGAATCGAATTCTGTCTCTGTGTTTTATTACTTTTTGTTTGACATGTCAAGCGCAACAACCGGATTTTCAAAAAATTGAAACGGTAAATGGATTGGCTTCGGACAAAGTTTTTTGTATGCTTCAAGCATCAAACGGCCACATGTGGTTTGGAACGGATGCTGGGGTCTCGGTGTTTGACGGATATACATTCAAAAACTATGACAACAGAATTGAGTTAACTGCGAATGAAGTTTTCGATATATATCAAGACTCAAAAGATAGATTGTGGTTTTTGTCACAAAATGGTGAGGTGTCTTACCACCACAATGGGGCACTTTTTACCTCCAAAAACTTAGCTGCTTTAGCAGACTTAAATATTAACGCTCATCTTACTTCAATTTGGGAAATGGCGAATGGGAACATAGCGTTATCGTCCCTTACAAAAGGCATTTACGTCTTAGATTCAAATCTGTCAGCCCTCCGTTACGATGTCCAATCCGCATACCAAGTTTGGACCAATAAAGAGGGAGACCTTTTGGCGTTAGGTCTAGAAGGTGTGTATCTCCTTAAAGAAGGGAAATCAACTTTAATCGAAGCATTTAGACTTGATCGTCATTATGCCAAAACAACGGTGCATGGCGACACATGTTTTATCGGAGTAGGGGATAGATTGTATTACTACGCGAATAAAATGGAGTTTGTTCGAGAGTTTTCGGATAACATAGAAATAACGTATTTAAGCATGACCGACAGGGGTTTAGAGGTTGGTACGAGAACAGGAGCGTACGTACCACTTGTTGGAGCAGACGGGGAGCAAGATAGGGTGTTGGATGGTTCAATCATTTCAGCGATTGTCCATGATAACGAAGGTAATTTGTGGATTTCTACGGTCGGAGATGGGGTGTATTTTTCATCATCTCCAGACACAAAGATTTATACAGTCGAGTCGGGGCTGGCTTTAAACCAAGTCAGTAGGCTTCATAAAGATGAAGACGCCTTGTGGTTAGGATATCGAAACGGCAGTTACGGAATAAAAAAGGGTACAAATGTTCAAAACGACCCAATAGCTACTCCAACAAATGAACCTGTAACTCAGATAAAGGAGAATTCTGCCGGCGAACACATGGTGCTGTCGAAGTCATACATAACTTACATTGACTCAACTAACCGTAAAAGGTATTTGCGGATTTTGGTAAATGATATATTGTTTGATACAAATTATGTTTATCTCGCCAGTAATAGAACCTATAAAATAACCGGATCTGCGTTTTACGACGCAATGAGTACGACCAGGAATGTAATGGGATTTTTAGACCAGCAGTTTCTAAATTCAGCAATTGTCCCTCACCGAACAAAGGTGTTATGCAAAGACGAGAATGGCAATTTATTTTTTGGCACAGATCGAGGATTGTTTATTGAAAATGAGGGAATTACGATTGATTTAGGGAAGATCACTAAAGGTTTAAATGCGTTTATTAATGATATTGTTTTTGATAAAAGTCGGGGTTTAACATACGTCGCTACGCGCGGAGAAGGGATACTCGTTTTACGAGGAACATCCGTCGTTAAACGATATACAATGGCGCAAAACTTGTCTTCTAACACGTGCGAGGCTTTTGACTTGGATGACCAAGGTCAGCTATGGGTCGGAACAACCCAAGGGTTAGATTTAATTGTTGACGTTTCGTTTGACACTGCTGTAACTCGATTTGGTGCAAATATTGGCCTAAGGCCAACAACTATTTTTGATTTGGTGCGTAGCCAAAACACCATTTATATGGCAACTAATTTGGGACTTATGACCTATGACCTTCGAACGAAAAGGACATTAAAAACGCCCAACGTACCAAAGATTGTTGGCACATATGTCAACACAAAACCGGTAGCAATATTGGACTCTGTGATGATTCTAAATCACGATCAAAATACAGTCCGATTCGACTTTACAACAGTTACATATAAACACATTGGCCAAGTGAATTATGTGTACACCCTTGAGGGTTATCAGAATGCTTGGAAATCCACAAAAGACAGAAACATTCAATTTGAAAACCTAAAACCTGGAACCTATACATTTAAACTAAAAGCAGCCCACATGACTGGCTTGATCAGTGATCCAGTTCAGATTGCGTTTGTAATTAAGAAACCCTTCTGGGACTTATGGTGGTTTAGAATTCTAACGGTATTGGTGGGGTTAGCGGCAATTTGGTTGGTCGCTAGATCACGCCTAAGAACATGGAGAGAGAAACTTACTTTAGAAAACAGATTATCTGAAGTTAAAATAGATAAGCTGCAGTTGGAAAAGGCCTACTTAATCGCTGAGCAAAAGGCTGGAATTATGCAGATGAATCCCCACTTTATATTCAATTCGCTCAATACCATTAAAGGATATTATGGTCAAGGAAAAATGAAGGAGGCCAATGGGTTTATTGGCAAATTTTCTAAACTACTGCGGAAAATATTAGAAAGTAATAAACCCCTCATACCGCTCCAAGATGAAGCAGAAATATTGACGTTATATCTTGAATTAATGCGAAATCGCTACGACAAAGTGTTTGACTATGAAATAATAAACCTTGTAGAAGACCAACTGAATGCGAAAATACCCCCAATGATCTTACAGCCACTTGTTGAAAATGCAGTGATTCATGGACTGGCGCCAATCAATGGAGGCAAGATTTCTGTAAGTTTTGAACTTTTTGAGAATTATTTAGTGTGTAAAGTTGTAGATTCAGGGGTTGGGTTTTCTGAAGAATTGCATGGCCAGCATAATTCCGTTGCGTTGGATAATATTCGGGATAGATTGGATATTTTGTCCAAACAATACAACAAACCATGTAGCTTAAAAATCCTGTCACCAATTAATGGTGGGAAAACACCGGGAACTGCGGTGATTGTAAAACTCCCAACGAATTTTTAAATGAGAGCTGTAATCATAGATGACGAAAAACAAGCTATTGCATCGCTTCAGATGGAACTTGCAGAAGTACGCCCTAAAATTGAAATAGTAGGGACGGCAAATTCGGTAGCTTCTGGACTTGAGTTGTTGTCGGGAATTACACCGGACGTTTTGTTTTTAGATATACGGTTGAAAGATGGGCTTGGGTTTGATTTGTTAACCGGACTAACAAACTTTGGTAATTTCAGAGTTGTGTTTACAACTGCGTATGACCAATATGCAATTAAAGCATTTAAACATGGTGTATTTGATTACCTTTTAAAGCCTGTTGATCAAGATGATCTGCAATCGACTATAAATAGAATTGTGAAAGATGCTGCTCAAAGTAACTTTAAATTGCCCCAGGCTCAAATAGATCATATCATAAAACTTCCAAGCACGATATCCGCAGGCGCTAAAATTGCATTAAACACGACGGATGGGATTTATCTTAAAAAAATCGAAGACATCGTACACATTCAGGCATATGGCAATTATACCAAATTATTTATACGTGATACGGAATTGCCCATGGTAATTTCCAAAACACTTAAAGACTTTGAACAGCTATTAACTCCCGTGCGATTCGTTCGTATACACACTTCTCATTTGATAAATCTTGGCCATCTGAATAGTTTTCACAATAAAAGTGGCGGATACGTAGTCATGTCAACTGGCGTAAATTTACCCGTTTCAGAGCGCAAAAAATCGAATTTAATGGCGGCCATCAAGTAAGCTTAAGCACTTTGATAAACACGCCTCATTTCGGTTGGTGGTTTAGGCGAAAATTTAGAAGAAACTGCTGGTAGTGCGATTACAACGTCGGTGAAAATTACAACGGATAAAGCATGTTGTGGGTTTGCTTGTAGGTCCACTTTCCCGATATACACTTGCATAGAAATCCCCGAATCAAGGAGGTTGGCTATAACGATGTTTTCAGTTGAAGCTAAATATCCGATTTTAACACCTTTCCAATACACACCAACAGCGTAAACATCATACGCATTGTCAAAATCACGCTCCATGGACAATGCATCCCCGGTCTTAAACCGTTCCTTTAAATCGACAAATCCATAGTGCATAATAGATTGTAAAAATCCGTTATAGACACGGACAGGTTCATTTTTTACACGCGCTAACCCTGTTGGTAAAACAACACCTGCTGCCCCCAAACCTAACCTGTTCATTAATTCTGATTGTTTCATATCTTTTGTATTTATTGTTTTTATTACCCTAATAATTCTTGAATGTCTTCCTTCAAACAGCTTCTCCAAAAAGGACGAATACAGTTTCTCCAGAACTTTTTGCTAGCGATCGATAATTCACGCAGTTCGTTTTTAAGTTCTAAAAGAATAAAAGCGCTTACTTTAGGATGAATAAAAAACGGCTTCATATTCCACCATCCAGGATAGTTTTGCTTAATATATGTCCAAGTTTCGGCCCATGAATTGAAAACAGGGAATGAAAGCTCCAAGTAGTCGTAAACATTCTCCGAAGTGTCTAACATGTATACAAATTCACCATTCGCATCACGATGTCTATTTACCGCAATAGAAAATTCGGATGAGCCTGCTTCAAAAAATCGTTGTTTATAAATTCTGTCTTGCATAATTCTTTAATTTTGATTCAAACAAACAACCTCAAAATGCAGCCTATCTGCATTAATGAGAAAAGCGCAATTTTTTTCACTATGCCTTCGAATAAAGAAGCTCTTGTACGGTATCGAGCCATTAATCGGTGTTTGATAAACCACAGAATCGCGACAAAAGATGCGTTGATTGATGCATGTACTGAAGCGATTGGTGCAGAGGTGTCCTGGCGAACCATAGCTGGAGATATTAATGCAATGCGGAATGACGCACAACTTGGTTATTTAGCACCAATTAAAAATGTTAAAGGCGAAGGATATAAATACACCGACAAAAGTTATTCAATAGATCAAATCCCACTGCAGAAGGAAGAATTAACCGCGATTGCGTTTGCAGCGAATGTGCTAAAACAATATAGTCAAGTAGGACTATTCTCAACATTTTCAGAAGCAGTAGAGAAGCTGAGCGACAAAGTTGAATTACACGTAAAGGAAAACGATACCACAGCGCTTGGGAACATAATTGCTTTTGAAAGCAGTACAACGGATGGAGGAAGCCAATACATCAATATATTGTTGCAACATATCCGACAACAAACAACAGCCGAAATTGAGTATCATTCATTTAGTTCCAACGCCATTAAAAAACACACGATTCATCCTTATTTTTTGAAGGAATACCGAAACAGGTGGTATGTTATTGGCTATCATGAGGGATATAGGCAATTACGCACGTTGGCTTTAGAAAGGATGATTTGTATTGAGCCAGAATATAACACCAACTATAAATCAAGCAAGTTTGATATACAGGCGTATTATCAAGACGCTGTGGGGGTAAGTATTACACAAGAAGATCCTCACCGGATTGTTTTTGAACTGTCACCCAGGGAGTATCAATATATCGAAAGTCAACCTATACATGTGAGTCAAAAGTGTATCTCCCAAACTAAGGATGCTGTAACAATCGAGCTCTTTGTAATATTAAATTATGAGTTAAAAAGTACCTTGCTTTCACTGGGATCAGCAATAAAAATAATTGAGCCAACTGAACTTAAGAAGTTTTTAATGGGCGAAGCAAAACAGATTGTGGAGCAGTATAAGTCCGAGGGTTGACAAAATAATGTATCTTCGAGCAACGGAAAAGATGTAAGAAAATGGGTTCAAAACGCTTAGTACCGGTAATTCTTATTGTGGGATTACTTCTTGGTGGATCATATTATTATTTATGTAAAATCAAACAAGTTTGTGATGGTGTAACTGTAAATCTAAAAACGGACATTACAGACACTTCGGACACATCTGGGCATCAATATGGGCCACTTAGTTTTCGGTTTAATTCTGCAGAGCCAGTTGTAGGTAAGGAGTTCGAGAGCTTGCGAGAACAATTGTATGCGAGACTTGGAGACACTGACACATTGGTTATTAACGGGATGTACTACAGCAACGAACAGAACGGTGTCGCATTGGCCCAAGAACGCGCAGAAAATGTTCAGTCACTATTGCAAGATCATTTTGATGTCGATCGATTGCGGATACAAACAAATTTTGACGGAATATCAAGTGTCGATGATCAGACAAGTATCGAAGGGGTCACATTTATGGTCGTTTCAGGCGAAGATGAAATCGCAGAGAATGAAGATGAATCAGACATTTTAGAGGAAGAATTACCAGCAGCAACAGAGTCATATACGGATGAAAATTCAATCCAACCAATAAGGGGTAAAACAATCATTTACTTCCCAAAAGGGTCGATTAAGAAAAACATAACCCAGGAGACCAGGTCATACTTTAATACACTTGTAGCAAACATGCAAAATGATCCAAGTATCAAAGTGTATGTTGTTGGCCATTCTGATGGTGAAGGGGACGAAGAAGAAAACTATCAATTGGGTAGGAGAAGAGCTTGGGTAATTAAAAAAATGATTTGGGATATGGGTGTTGTACCAATTCGAATAGTTACAAGTTCGAAAGGCGAAATGGTGCCAATGAACGACAATGACTCAGAAGTAAATCGCGCATATAACCGCAGGGTGGAAGTAATGACTAACAGAGAATAAAAATTAAACGAAAATGATACTATTAGATATTTTTGGTCAAAACCCAATCCTAGCTCCAGGAACGGGGACCTTCACAGAGCATCTATTTGAAATAGTAGCAATGCTTGTAGTAGCCTTTTTGCTAGGTTTATGGCTCGGACGCATTGCCGTGAATAAATGGAGAAAAAAAGGGAAAGATGCAGAAACAGAATTAAGCCAATTAAAAGCTGAAGCACTGGGTTTAGAAGATAAAAAACTAGAGATCATGACCCTTCAAGAAAAAGTAAAAATACTGGAAGACAAGAATAGTCGATTACGAATGGAGTCATCAAAACCCGTTGTCAACCAAAACAACGCAGTGCTTGAAGCCAAACTCCAAACGCAAGATCAGCTCATCAATCAACTAAAAAAAGATTTGGATAATAGGCGTAAACGAGAAGCAGATTTTCAAGCATCGATTGACACGGCAAAAGTGATAAAGCAAGAGGAGAAAGCGGCTTCGAAACCGCCTGCAGTTAAAGCAGTGAAAGCCAAAGCAGAATCAATTGTAGCAGCTGTATCTGCGCCAAAAACAAAAACAAAAAGCAAGTCAAAAGTAAAAGGTAAGGGTAAAACGAAAGACGGGGACGATTTAAAAAAGATTGAAGGAGTTGGACCCAAAATCGAACAACTTTTAAATGACGATGGTATACAATCGTATAATGATATTATCGCGTTAGGTGCAGAAAAGATAACGGCTATTTTGTTGAAAGCTGGACCGCAATACAAAGTTCACGACCCAAGCACTTGGGGAGATCAAGCCCAACTCGCTTTAGACGAGAAGTGGGAAGAATTGCATGAAATGCAAGCGCAGTTAAAAGGCGGGAAAAAGGTTTAATCGGCCTCTTCACATAACCACTTTTATCTCCTTTTTTGATTCCATCTTGTTTCATGATTCATTTATGCCCAATTTTGAGGCCCAATCACATGATTTATGATTAGAAAAGGCCTAATCGCCATAGCAGCTGTCTTAATCGGTTTTACAGCAAAGGCGCAAGACACAACATGGGTTAACACCCTTAATTTTAGCGATATAACTAAGCGTCGTGGTACGTTCCAATTTCCTGAGGGAAAGACATATCGTAAAATTAAGATGCACTATACCCTAAAGTGCGATCCTCAAACAACAAGAGATAACTTCAATTGTGGGGAGTGGGATTACCTTTCATACGTTATTGTGCATGATAGTACCAATCGAATTGATAGCAACGAATTCGAACATCCTAATTTTAAAATCGGGGATTTAGCTCCGTTAACATATGAATTGTCAGCCAAACAAAAAGGGGACACTTTTTACAGATTCCAGCGGCATAGAATCGCAGACGCCGTTTCATCGTCCGATTCTGTAATCATCGGGAGTGGTAACGTAAATACAAGTGAATTTGTTGATAGAAACAGGGTGCAATACCTATATACTGCCGAAGAGTTGTCTAATGCTGGGTTGAAACCTGGTGCAATTACAGGCTTATCGTTATTTGTAACTAAGAGCGTCGGGACAATAGATTTTATGAAAATTAGAATTGCAGAAACTGGGTTAGATAGTCTCATTGAGCTTGAAGAATTTGGTTTTGTTGCTGTTTATGAAGGCAATTATGGATCTAGCCTGGGTAAACAGAGAATACAAGCAATTGAATCAATTGATTGGGACGGGGTCTCTAATATAGTTGTTGAGTTTTCACGTGAAAAATTAGGATTCAGGGGATCTTTAGAAGTCAAAGCGGATACGATCGGTAATACAGGTGTTCAGGCCTCTAAAACAGACCGTTATTACGAAATATTAAATGATAACTTTATTGAAATTCAAAATTCAAAAGAAGTCTTTGAAAAGTTGGATTCAACAATATCAATTACGTTTTGGGCAAAGGGCGATGCGTCATTACCCCAAAATACTTCCATACTTGAGGCAAAAGATAAGGATGGAAAGCGCATAATTAACATCCATTTCCCTTGGTCAAACGGACAAGTTTATTGGGATGCTGGAAACGCTTCTGGCTATGATAGAATAAACAAGGCAGCAGACCCAAATATTTACAAAAATTCTTGGAACCACTGGGTTTTTACAAAAAATACCAGAACAGGTTCTATGAAAATCTATCTAAATGGAAACTTATGGCACTCGGGTAACGCGAAAACCAGAGACCTTGGTTCCATCACTGAATTTAGAATTGGAAAAGGGATATCAAACTATCAATATAATGGAGCCATCGATAGATTAAGTATTTGGAATTCAGAATTGACAATTGATGAAATACAAAAAGTGTTAAAAACAGAGATTGATGAAAATCAGGCGAATTTCTCGGATCTAGTTTGTTCTTTCTCGTTCGAAAAAAATGCAAGCCAACTAACTATCGTGGAATCAGATTTTGATGCAAATATTCAAGGTAGTTTTAAGGGCCGTAAAGCCATTCCAGAATATAAAGAAGAAAGCTTCTTTTACCCTAAAAGGGTTAAAATGAGACCTCAATTGGAGTTCATATCTTCAGTACAGAGTAGTCATTTAGATTCGAACTTGGCTTTTGATGTGGTAATGCGACAAATGGAATTGGTTGATATGTACGAAGACCCAACTGATGTAACCAAGTTGACTGGAACAAAGATTAGCTTCCCAGGCGGGTTTGTATATAGCTACAACCCTGACGGAAGTAAGAAAGACTCAACGGCAATCAGCGGCTCAAAAACCTTAAATCAAACATTACGTAAGTATTATGTTCCGTATGAAGTGATAAACAATGTTGAAATCGCTCGATACATCACCCCATATGGAATTGGACTTGACTTAGGCCCTGAAGGGTTTAAGTGGATATATGATGTAACGGATTACGCTTCATTGTTGGAAGGTCAAGTAACTTTTACGGCTGGCAATCAACAGGAATTAATTGACATAAAATTTGAAATGATTGAAGGAACTCCTGCAAGAGATTTAAAAGAGATATCCTATTATATCAATCGTGAAAGTCGTTCATACCGCAACATGGCAGATGACGTAAATTTTCAAAATACAGAAATTGATATTCATCCAGATGCTAAAACACACAAGCTCGTAACCCGAATTACGGGCCACGGACATAACACCGACGACAATACCAAACCACATTGCTGTGAATGGGCAGACAAACAACACTATGTTAAAATTGATGGTAAAGATGCTTTGCAATGGGACATATGGCAAGATGACAAATGTGCTTTGAATCCAATTTTTGATCAAGGTGGGAACTGGGCTCCGCCAAGAGCTGGTTGGTGTCCTGCAGCACCTGTTGATGACTACAACTTTGACATCACCAAACATGTTACGGGTAACACGGTTTCTCTGGATTATGATATTGAACCTGTTCCGGTAAACAACCTCGGACAAGGTGGTGGTAACTACGTCGTGTCGATGCATTTGATGCAGTATGGGGAATACAATTTCGCAAACGATGCAACAGTTGAACAGATTATTAGTCCAAACAATTGGGAATACTATCTACGTATGAACCCGACTTGTGGTGAGCCAAAGATTCAAGTTCGAAACACTGGAAAGAATGTGATTACCGAATTAGGTTTGAAATATGGGGTTGATGGTGGAAACCCAATTACATATTATTGGAAAGACACCTTGCAACCCGATCAATCTAAAGTAGTTGAACTTCCATTCGCGATTTGGGATTACCTCTCATCCGAAACGTCAAACACCTTTTTTGCAGAAATATTTTCTGTGAATAAAGTAGCAGATGAGTATGCGGACAACAATCGAGCTGAATCCAAGTTTGACATCCCTGCAATGGCTCCAAAGACTTTTACCGTTTATTTCAGGAACAACACGATTGCAGATGCAACATTGCAGATATTTGATGATGGGGGAACCGTAGTGTATGAGCAAATAGATGCTCCAGGAGGACAACTCATTAAAGAAGATATTACGTTGAACAGAGGATGTTACAAACTAGTTTGTGAGACAGAAAACCAATTCGGGTTGTTTTATCCGTTAATCCCAGAGATTGGCAGCGGTCTATTAAGATTGATTAAAAGTGGCACAAGTTTCAATCAGAGTTTTAATCCAGACTTCGGTAAAAGCATTGAATATTATTTCACTGTTGGGCATACGCTTTCTGAAGAAACATTAGAAACAGAAGCGTGGTCGTTGTATCCAAACCCAAGTCAAGGGTTAGTTACTTTACAAACCAACGGAGCAATTGATGGTGAAGAGTTTGAGCTTAAAGCGATCAACATTTCTGGTCAGGTTGTGAAACAGATGACTGGAACAGTTCAAGGGGGGTTAATTCAACTTGATTTACAAGATAAAATTCCGGGAATTTATGTTGTCGAACTGATTGAAAACAACAAGAAATCTACCTTTAAAATTGCAATTCAATAAACCTTGAAGGAAGGTAAGAATCTATATTTTGCTTCTGACTTCCATCTTGGAATACCAGACTATGACCAAAGCTTAGTACGCGAAAAGAAGCTTATTTCTTGGTTAGATAAGGTTGCCCCAACAGCAGAAAAGATTTTTCTAATGGGTGACATTTTTGATTTCTGGTATGAATACAAGAAAGTTGTTCCTAAAGGCTTCGTTCGGCTTCAAGGCAAGATTGCAACTTTGTGTGATCAAGGTATTGAAATCTATTTCTTTAAAGGCAACCACGATATGTGGATGTTCAGGTATTTCCAACACGAGCTTGGAATTAAACTGATTTCTGATGAATTGGAATTCGAACAAAATGGAAAGTCGTTTTACCTGCACCACGGAGATGGTTTAGGGAGTGGAGATAATAGTTACAAATTACTCAAGAAGATATTCCGTAATCCTGTTTGTATTTGGTTGTTTGGTGTGTTACCAAACCGTATCGGACTGGGCGTTGGCCACTATTTTTCATCAAAAAGCCGTTTGGCAAATGCAGCCTTCGACGAAGTGTACAATGAAGAATCGGAATGGTTGTTGCAATTCTGTAACAAGAAGGGGAAAGAAAAGCACTACGATTATATGATTTTCGGTCACCGACACCTACCATTGGGGATAGACTTGGACAATGGTGGAAAGTACATTAACTTGGGCGAATGGCTCCATCATTGCAATTATGCTGTGTTTGATGGTTCGACAGTAACACTTGAAAAGTTTAATTAAATATTGTAGAAAAGGTGGGTTAGCAGTTTTGCTAGGCATCTTATTATGCAGTACTGCGTCTAATCAATCCTCCAATCAATCAGCTATAATTCCGTTTTCAGGTAAGTTTTTTACTACTGATAATCTGGGTAATATTTTTCTAATTCAATCCGACAATTCCATTGAAAAGTATGATCCCAACGGAAAACGTTTGGCCGTTGTAAACTTCAAGATTTATGGAAATTTGAGCCAACTGGATGTTACTAATCCATTTGAGATTTACGGCTATTACGCCGATCAACAGATTCTACTCATATTGGATAACATGCTCAATTTGCGGTCTGAAATCGACATGACTGAAATAAGCACTGGGGAAGTATCGGCTGCTGCGCGAGCGTTTGACAATGGAATATGGTATTTTGATGCGAGCAGTATGAAATTGCTAAAAGCCACCAAAAATTTAAAGACCCAAATAGAGGGCGCACCAATGGCTACATGGACTTCAGAGACCTGGCGGCCAAGTCAAATATTGGACAATGAAAAAAATATTTTTGTCCATGACTCATCAAACGGCATCTGTCTTTTTGATGTTTTTGGAAATTATTATAAGTCGATTGATGTGAC